>JADFZD010000141.1 GCA_015232705.1 Magnetococcales bacterium
TCCTTGCTCATCGCCGTCTGCAGGGCAATTCGGACCATCCATCCCAACATCGGCGTGGGACGCCGATCACAGGCCGCCAACAAGCGCACCAGCTCTCCAGGCTTGAACTCGCGCACCCGATCGGTACCCGGACGTGTGGCGACCACCCCATGGACCGGATTGCCTTCCAGTTGCACCCCCCAGCGCGTGACCGCCACCTCGAACAGCTCACGCAACAGCTCCAGATCGCCATGCACGATCGTATCCGATGCCTCACGCAAACGGGCATCACGATAACCGCTCACATCCAGAGGCGTGATCTCTCCAAGAGGAGACTCGCCCAGGCGGGCAGCGATCTGACCCGCCTTGCGTCGTTCACGGGCATGTTGCGCAGGGGATTTGTGGACCGATATCTGGTCAAGATAGCATGTCAGAGCCGCTTTCAGGAGGGTCTCCCCGGAAAACGACGGGGGCGCACCGCTCATGACCGAGGATCAACGCGCCGGAATGACCGGGGCCAGGCCATGATACAGGAGCGTGGTAAGGAAGGTGGCAACCCGCTCGACATCCTCATGTTCGGGCAAGGATCCGGGCAGACGGCGACGAATCGGCGTCAGCTGAAAATGGGACAGGACAACACCCAGGATGGTAAAGAAAAGCAAAACCGTATCCGTACCGCCACGGGAGAGCAAGACCAACGTATCCATGCTCCCTTCATAAACCGGCAAGAAAACCCGATCCAGAAGAAGTCGCAACCGCTGCTCATCGGCATCACTCAATTCGCGCTGCAACAAGGAGCGCAGAATCACATCCCCACCGAAGATCTCGATCCAGAAGCTAAGCAGTTGGCGCAAGCGCCCTTCGGGATGATCCACGTTGCGCATGGACTCGGAGAGGGTATCGACCTTGTCGGCGAAGGCGTACTCCAAGGCCTTGAAATAGAGCGTTTCCTTACCGGAAAAGTGATTGTAGAGCGCGGCGGCGGTGATGCCGACGGTCTGGGCGATATCCCTCATGGCCACGCCATTGTAGCCGCGCGCGGCAAAGAGCGGGAGGGATGCCTCCAGGATCTTGACAGCGGTCTTGGAATAGCCGGTTCTGTTCATATCAAGCCGTAATTACGGATTTTTTCCAACAACGCAGCCCGACGGATCGGTTTGCCGAGATAGGCGTTGCACCCACCCTGGTCAAAGGAGCGAATGATCGAATCCAGGGTATCCAACGCCGTGGTCATGATCACCACAGCTTCGTCGTTGGATGAGACAAGATGGACCTTTTCCAGGGCGCGGATGGCCAGAACAGCATCCTGACCATCCATTTCAGGCATCATGATATCCATGCACACCAGTTGGAAAGGTTCCCGTTTTTCCAAGGCGACCTTGAAAGCCTCTACCGCCTCGACGCCGTTTCCAACCTCATGACAACTCCCATGCTCGGCGAGAATGGTGGTAAGGATCACCCGGCTGTTGACATCATCATCGGCAATCAGGATTTTCACGCTGCCCCTTAATTTTGATAATTGTCGATGGAATAAAGATTTTAACTTGGGATACGAAAACCTTTCACCCTGACCTCATCCCACCCGATATGGAAACGAAGGCACGATCAATCCGAGTTCGGGAGTTTCTCGTATGCTATGGTTATATCCCATTCCGGCTTTCTTGCGCAACCATTCACGCCGTCCATGGATAAAAAACAGCGCGCAATTCGTCGATGTTGTCAGGCTGAGAATCTTTCCGAAAGTGTTGACTCTGTTCATTCCGTCGCTTGTGGCAAGCTCGGCGGTCATTATCTGGTTGAACACCCGAGAGAGCCATCCGCCGACAGGAAACCCAGGGAACGAAACAACTCGCGGATTGAAGCAGAATCAAGCTGGAGCACGTGAGTCCCATCGTGCGATCCAGGTCGTGGCCATCGATCCGATCTTTGCGCCGGCGACAGAGTCGCTTGAAGCGCTTTTTTCCAACGCGCAGACCGACACCCAGGAACCGGAGCCCGATGTCCTGCCGGTCACGACCGCCGAAGGCAAAGCGCTTTCAGCCATGGAGGTGCATGTCAACCAAACCCTGCTTGACACCCTGGACCCCTATCTGATGAACCGCGAGCAGTTGGCCTTGTTTGCCTCGGCGATTCCCACCGGTTATCCGGTACCGTTTTTGGGGATCAACAGTCCGTTCGGCTTCCGCATGCATCCCACCCATCAGGAGACCCGTTTTCATCCAGGCGTGGATCTGAAGGCGCCGATGAACACCCCGATCACCGCCACAGCGGACGGGGTGGTGGAGTTTTCCGGAGTGGACAACGGTCGTCTGGGACTCAATGGTCTCGGACAGGTGGTCAGTCTGCATCACAATTTCGGCTTCCGCACCACCTTCAGCCATCTCAACAAGATCCACGTCAAGGCCGGAGATTTCGTGCACAAGGGGGATCTGATCGGCCTGACCGGACAAAGTGGTATCGTCACCGCACCCCACTTGCACTACGAGATCCGTTTCATTCATCAATATCTCAACCCCGCGCCCTTCCTCTCCTGGACCCAGGAGCAGCACGAAAGACTTTTCAAGGAGAAGAGTGTCCAATGGGCCGCTCTCCTGGATCAGATCGGAACCCGACCCGCCGCCTCCATCCGACAATTGGCGCGCGCCGAACCACTCCCCAAACCGACCCTGGCTCCTGCGACGGAGGAAACCTCGATCCCCGGCGATCGCCTCTTAGCCACCCCCACCCTGATCACGGAACGTCATCTCTCCAAACCCTTGGCGTCGCGGTAAGTCAGGTTGCTCGCCCCCTGCGCGAATCGACTGGATGTGGCTGTCCGAAGCCTCAACGGACAGGATTCCCGCACCAGCAAGCACCGGCCATACCGGGAATCACTCCTGAATGTTTTGTTCACACGCCAAATCCGCAGGCAGGAGGAGCCGGAAGCCACCATCAGGAGATGTGCCTCCCAGCGTGCGGACCTGATGGGCCGACATCAGCTGTCCGGATGCGCACGGCCCGGCGAGAAGGAGAGGGAGAAGGTGACCGGTCCGTCGTTGATCAGACGAACCTGCATATCGGCCCCGAAACGTCCGGTGGAGAGGTCAAGGCCCTCGGCGCGCAACCGCTGACAGAAGGCATCAAAGAGCATCCGGGCGCGATTGGGCTCCTCGGCTTGGTCGAACGAAGGACGAAACCCTTTCTCCAGATTGGCCGCCAGGGTGAACTGCGAGATGGCCAGCACCCCCCCGTGAATATCAGCCACCGAGTGATGCATGCGTCCCCGCTCATCCGGAAAGATGCGCAGGCCGGCAATCTTGCGAACCATGCGGGTCACCTCGTGTTCGCCGTCGCCACGCTCCACCGCCAGGAGCACCACCAACCCGCGACCGATCGCGCCGATCTCCTCCCCGGCGACCGACACCCCGGCCTCACGGACCCGCTGCACCACCGCCTTCATGCCGCGCTCACCCGCTTCCCGCGCCCGCGTCGCGAGCGAACATCACCACCGCCCGCATGACCCCTGTTTGACTCGCGCGCCCGCATCCAGACAGAAGCCCTCAAGAGCGCCACTCCGCCGCAACACCGGCTCACAACCCCTCCTGGTCCCAACGGCTCTCGTCGGGATGCCAATCCGGAAACAACTCCCGAACCGCCGTCAACAACTGCATGCGGAATACCGGTTTCACCAGCAGACGCACCCGGGGACGCAACCGTTCGTCAGCCAGCACATGGGTCTCGAAATCGGCATCAATGCCGTCCAGCAAGGCGATGATCCGGGTCTCGGGATAGGCCCTCGGCAACTCCCGCAGGATCTCCACCCCGGAGGCGTCGGTCAATGGCAGATCGGTGATCACCAGATCACTGGGCGCGGCGCGCAACACCCGCCAACCCAACCCCTCGACCGGCGCACCCAACACTTCGAGTCCCACCCCTTCCAGGATGGTACGCATCAGGGCGCACCGCAAGCGGTCGCTGTCAATCAACAGGACTTGAATCGTCCGCGACATGTAGCTGGTCCCCTCCCCGTTCCACGCGCACCGCCAGGACATACCCGGAACTGCGCACGGTCTTGATCAATGATGGTTTTTTGGGATCATCGCCCAGAC
>JADFZD010000142.1 GCA_015232705.1 Magnetococcales bacterium
TCCAACCCCTTCTCCTGGGCCTTGAACACCATCAGGGTGCTCAGATGGTCGATCACCTCATCCATGCGGAAGTCGATGGACTCCATCTCCAGACGACCCGCCTCGATCTTGGAAAAGTCCAGGATGTCGTTCAGAATGCGCAACAGCGAATGGGCTGCGGTGTTGATCTTTTCCAGATAATCGCGCTGCCTGGGCAGCAACTCGGTGCGCAGACAGAGATGGGTCATGCCGATGATGGCATTCATCGGCGTGCGGATCTCATGGCTCATGTTGGCCAGAAAGTCACTCTTGGCCCGGTTGGACTCCTCGGCCTGTCGCTTGCTGACGCGCAACTGGTTGGTCAACTGCTCCAGGGCACGACTCTTGTCACGCAGCGACGCCTCCACCACCCGTCGTTTGTCGATCTCCTCTTCCAGGTCGCGGTTGATCCCCTGCAACTCGGTCCGTTGCTGCTCGGTCTCCTCGAACTGCCGCTTCAGCCGTGCCGCGCGACGGTGCTGGATCTCGATGAGCAGCACGCTGACCAGCAACAAAGGGGGAACGACACTCGATGCCATAAGAAAATGACGCGAGGTCAGATGACCATGAATCCGCTGCTCCGAGGCCAGCGTCACCCATTGCACACCAAGCCCGGTAAGCTCGACCTTGACTCCCAGACACTCCTCGACGCGATCACCCTCTTCCACCGGCAGGCCCAGGGCAAAGAGACTGCCCGTTTCCGCCCGACGGAGATCCTCCACCTTGTCACGCCGCTCCATCCACGGTTCGAAAACCTCGGCCAGCATCCCATCCTGCCCGATCAACAACCGACGATAGCCATCCTGCACATCCAGTTTGCGCAATGTCCGCCCGATCCCCTCGTAATCGCCCAAGGCCAGCAACTGCCCGCGCAAGGCGTTCTTGAAGAGCACCGGGGCGCGCATCACCACCCGACGCTGGCCCAGGTCGATGCGCATCTCGGCTTTGCGGAGATTTTGGACGGCCTTGAGGTCCGACATCGCACCGGCGTCATGGGAATCCACCAGGATCTCCCCAGCCCCATCCAGCAGGATCAAACGCTGAAAGACCAATTGCCCGCTCTGGGAAGCGCTTTCAAGCATGGAGACGAAACGCTCCCGGATGGTCTCCAGGTTGGCATTCAGACCATAGAGCGGCGACATGCCCAGATCCTGATTGGAGAGGTAGGTCTCGATCTCCCTGGAACGGGTCAGATCGGCCAACTGTTCGAGTTGCGCGTCCAAAAGGACGCTCAACTCGACGGCATGCCGACTGGTTTCGTTGATCAGCCGATTATCCGCAGCGACGCGCAGCTGATCCTGACTCTGATAGCCGTGCCACAGAAGCGCCGACGCATAGCAGAAAAAGCTTAGCGCCAGAATCACCGGCAAACTCAGTCGGATCCCTTTCACGCCATTCCCCCAGTGTCGCCCGTCATGACTTGCGGGCGAAAAATTCCGGGAAATAGCTCCGGATGCCAGGGTAATAGCGCTTCACGATGGCATCATAGGTGCCTTCGGCACGAATCTTTTGCAAATAGGCGTCAAAAGCGGCCCGCAACTCCGGGGCATCCTTCGGAAAGGCCGCGGCCATCACCTGAATTTCGGAAACCGGACCGATCACCTTGATCTTGCCGGTCCACTTCTGAAGATCGATCAAAGCATCCGCCACATCCAACAGCGACAACTCGGCATCCTGATGCAACAGGGCCGGGACCATCTCGTTCAGGTTGGTGTTTTTGGTGTACTTGCGCAGATCGAACCCCTTATCCTTGAGTCCGTACAGACCGGGATCCAGACAGGTCTTCTCCATGACCAAAAGGCTCCGGCTTCCAATCAGGGATTTGGTATCCTGAATGTCGCGGCTCAGATCACGGCTCCCCTTGATCGGCAGCAACTCCGAATCGGAACGGGCGATCAGCCACACCTGCGTGGGAAAAATAGGCTCGGAGAAGGCCACCACCTTCTGACGCCAGGGCAGCACCGTATAACCGGTGGCGATCATGTCCCCCTTGACCGGATGATTTCCCTCCAACAGCACCTCATCCCCCTTGCGTACCACCTGCTTGCCGAGCAGATCCTTGAGCACGTTGTCGAAATCGGTGAAGATCAGGGCGTACTTCACCCCAAGGCTCTTGGCAAACCCCTGGACGATCTCCACATCCATGCCGTCTCCGGCACCGGTGACGAAATTGGCATAGCGGATGCCCAGATGACGCAATTCACCCCGCTCCTTGATCTCCTTGAGATCGGCCCTGGCCGTCGAAATCAGACAACCGCAGAAAAAAATCAAAGACAACGTAACACTCAGCAGACGAGAGACAAACATGTCGATTCCCCTTGATAATGAAGAATAAATATCTGACCTGCAATTATTTGCATTATACGCAAAAGTGGCATATTTCTGCATGCATTGCAATATAAAATAACCCACCAAACGGAATCTTTCCAACAGACTGTTTCCCCTCCGTCGCTCCATGATGCGAAAATGTTGCTGGATTAAACTTTAATAATTTTGTGATCGTTCCCAAGGGAAATTTCGATAATTTTTTGGTTGCATGCACCTCAAAAGGCATGCATTATGCCCTGCGACAAACCCGTGCCAGGCGTGATCTCCCCGCCTGGACCACAGGCCGGACCAAACAGAGAGCCTGCCATGCGTCAACCCGATCCGGCGATAAAGCGGTTATCGTGGCGCCTCTGCTTCAGGCGCGACTCCTCGCCGCTTCGACTTGGGCAACGTGAAACAAAAACAGCTCCCGCCCCCCTCGGCCTCCTCCACCCAGATCTCCCCGCCATGCCGCTCGACGATACGTTTGCAGATCGCCAGACCGATCCCGGTACCCGGATAGTCTGTCCGCGCATGCAGACGCTGGAAAATCACGAAAATCCGCTCCCGATGACGCGACTCGATCCCTATGCCGTTATCCCGCACCTCGAAGCGCCAGCGATCCCCCACAGAGGCCACCCCCACATGCACGCACGGCTCGGTTGCCCCGCGAAACTTGATGGCATTGGCGATCAGATTCTGGAACAACCGCACCAACTGCAGCATGTCCGCGCGCACCTCGGGCAGGGGATCATGGGTCACCCGCGCACCGGCCTGGGCAATGCTCGTGGCGAGATTGCGCTCCACCTGCTCCAGCACCGCCTCGCAGGGAACACCGCGCAGAGGCTCGGCATGGGTGTTGACCCGCGACAAGCTCAACAACCCCTCGATCAACGCCTGCATGTGACGGGTTCCCTCGACCATGTGGTCGATGAAGCGATCCGCCTTCTCGTCCAGCCTCCCCTGATATCGCTTGGCCAGAAGCTGCGCAAAACCACTCACCTGCCGCAGCGGCTCCTGAAGGTCATGAGAGGCCACATGGGCAAACTGCTGTAAATCGCGATTGGATCGCTCCAACTCTCGGGTGCGCTCATCAACCCGCTTTTCCAGAGAGTCGTTGAGCTGACGCAACCGCTCTTCCATCTGCTTGCGCTCGGTGATCTCGGTGGACATGACGCAAAGCGTGGTCACCACTCCACGCACATCGCGGATGGGAAAGCGTACCACGATGTAGGTGCGCTCCCCATCGGGATGGAGCCAGCACTCCTCCCGCTCGAAAGGACCGTTCTCCAGGGCCATGACATCGAATGCCCGCGCCTCATCCGCCAACTTCTCCGGAAAAATGTCCCAATCCGTATGCCCGAGAAAGTCGATCTCCCTGACCCCGAACAGCTCCTCGAAACGCCGGTTGATCAAAACATAACATCCGCGCGGATCCTTGAGGGTGATCACCGCCCGCGAATGATCCAATATCCCCTGCAACCGCCCCTGGCTCTCCTTGAGCGACTCCATGGCCCAACGCAATGCCTGCTCGTTGTTTCGACGCTCGGTGACATCCCGGAAGATCCCATGGATCACCCGTCCACCATCGATCTCCACCACGCCGGCGTTGATCTCAACCGGAATGCGCTCCCCGCGACTGTTGATCACCTGGACATTGGCCACAAATCCGCCGCCTCGTGCAACCTGGTCTCGAAAAGTCTCCTGATACTGCTCTCGCTCCT
>JADFZD010000143.1 GCA_015232705.1 Magnetococcales bacterium
GGGACACGCCATCTTGGGCGCATCCGGGAGGAGAATCCCCGAGAGCAGGTCTGCCGCTTTTTTTGTTGGTGGAGGTGTCACGCTACTGTTGCAGCGGGGTGGTGGAGCGTCGTGCGGCCAGGATGCTTTCGCGGCGTTCGCGGGCAGCCTTGGCGGCTTCGGTCTCGGGAATCGGCATCTGTAGTGTTTCTTTGACGTGGGGCAGCTTTTCCGGATGCGGATAGCGGGCGCGGCAGGCGGTCATGATGGTTTCCAGGACGGTGAGGATCTCGTCCGAGTTGGGCGGGGGTTCGCCGTAGACCCAGATCTCCTGCCGGTGGTTGTAGGTGAATTTATCCACGGCGCCGGTATAGGGACCGCCCAAGGGGTCTTCGGGGCTTTTGCGATAGGTGTAGACCCGCACGATGGAGGAGCGCGGGTGAAAACCGACAATCATTTCCGTATTGCTCAAGTTTTCGCGGACGTAACAGCTGTCGCGGAGTCGGAAGGAGATGACGCCGCGCGTCAGTTCATCGAGGTTTTGCAGACAGCCACTGTTTTGCAGTTCACGGCGCAGATGGCGGCAGAGGCGGCGGATGTCGTTGGGTGGGTAGAAGCGGCGGATACGACGGAATCGCAGACAAGAGCAGGTGAGTTGATAAAGGTTGACGCGATAGCTCAAATGGATCAGCCTTTGACTGTCCTGGCGAAGGATCTTGTCATGTTCGGCGGGCATTTGGGGCAGAAGCAGTGATGGGCAATAGGGGATGGATTCCAGTATGTGCCGTTTGCGTTGCATGGGCACGATGATGAAATAATGGATGCCCCAGGAAACCAATCCGATGAGGAGCAGTCCGGCCAGCCAGCCCAGAACGGGGTGCTGCGAAGCGGTTTGGGTATGCGCGGTCAGGGTGAGCATGAGACGTGGTTGCATCCTGTTGTGGATTGAGTTTCATGTCGGTTGTGGGATACATTAACATCGGTTGAGCGGTGACACCATGGTTGGGATGCGTTTTTTTTCCATGAGAGTCGGTAAATTCGATTCACGGATGGCCAGGGATGGCGAAGCGTGCGTATCGGCGTGGCCCGGTCGCGGCAAGTGGCGTTCGGGTCGGGTGCCGCCAATGTGGCTTGGGGGTATGGTGGCGGCGTGTTTGTGGTTTCTGGCTTTGCCGCTTTGGGCCATGGATGCGATGGAGATTCTCAAGAGCGTGGATCGCACCATGCATGCGGTCTCCTGCGAGAGTTTCAATCGCGTCACCTATGAATTGCCCAACGGGAATCAGCGTTTCGTGACGCTTTATACCGCCAGGGCGAGCGGGCGTCGTGCCCTGATGGTGGTGGTGTCGCCCGAGGAGTTGCGCGGGCGGGCGGTGTTGAAGGTGGGTGACGAGGCGTGGCTGCACATGCCGGGTGAACTCGAAACCCGCAAGACCACGTTGTTGCAGTCGGTGGTGGGCGGGGTGTTCAACAATGCCGATTTTCTGCTGGGAGATTTTTCCGAGGAGTATCGTCCCACCCTGGATTCCGAGGACGAAGAGCACTGGAAATTGACGCTCAAACCCTTGTATCCGAGCACCCCGCATGCCAGTGTCCGGTTGACGGTCGATAAGAAAAGTCGTCTTCCTGTCAGTCTGACGCAGTACGATGCGGCAGGCGCCGCCTTGAAAACGATTCAATTCTCGGAGTCGCGCGATTTGGATGGTGCACATCGTGCGCCCATGCTTCTGGAAACCGCCAGTGGCCTGAATCAGGCCTATCGCTCCTCTTGGCGGGTCGGGCGCATCGACGAAAGGGAATTTCCGGACAATGTCTTCACTCGGGAGTTTTTGCCCGGCGCGGGTCGTCTAATGAAGTAGTCTCCTGGTTTGGGGCTTGACAGCAGTCTGACATCTCTTTAATGTATTCTGCTTCCAATCCGTTCTGAGTCTTGTCTTGGGAGTTTGAATATTGAGTAAGGAAGATGTCATTGAAATGGAAGGGACGGTCATGGAGAACCTTCCCAACGCCATGTTTCGCGTCGAACTGGAGAATCAGCACAAATTGCTGTGCCACATCTCCGGACGCATGAGAAAGCACTATATCCGCATCCTTCCGGGTGACAAGGTGACAGTGCAGTTGACCCCGTATGATCTCACCAAGGGTCGCATCTCCTATCGGCACAAGTAGTCTCTTCGTGCGGACGAGCCTATCCCCCTTGCTTTCGGGACACGGGCGGGATCCAATCCATCATGAGCTATAACGCATCCCAGATCGAAGTCCTCGAAGGACTGGAAGGGGTTCGTCGGCGTCCCGGTATGTATATCGGCGGCACCGACGAGTCGGCCTTGCATCATCTGGTGGTGGAGTTGCTCGACAATGCCACCGATGAGGCCTCCTCCGGTCACGCCAATCGCGTCCAGGTGACGTTGCGCAAGGATGGCGCGGTATCGGTCTGGGACAACGGACGTGGCATTCCGGTCGATCCACTGCCGCGCTATCCGGACCGTTCCGCGCTGGAAGTGATCATGACCACCCTGCATGCGGGTGGAAAATTCCACGACAAAGCCTATGAAACCGCCGGCGGTCTGAATGGCGTGGGGGTGTCGGTGGTGAACGCCCTCTCGGCCTGGACCGAGGTGGTGGTGGAGCGCGACGGGTTTCGCTGGCGCCAGCGTTATGAACGCGGCTGCGTGGTGACGCCGCTGGAGAAGTTGGATGCCACGCGGCGACGCGGTACGCTGGTGACCTTTTTGCCGGATGGCGACATCTTTCCCCTGACCCGCTTCGATTCGACACGTCTTGTGGAGATGTGTCGTGCCAAGGCCTATTTGAATCGCGGCCTGACCGTTACCCTCAAGGACGAGTCCCAGGATGCCGAGCATATCTTCGCCTATCCGGACGGTATGCGGGATTATGTCCGCGAGTTGATTCCCGAGGAGCGGCGTGTGATCGCCGATCCCTTTGCCGGAATGCTGGAGCGTTTCGGCGAGGATGGCCGAGGCCGGATGGAGTGGGCGCTGGTCTGGACCCCGGATGAGCGCGGGATTTTGCTCTCCTATTGCAACACCATTCCCACCCGTGAGGGCGGGGTACATGAAAGCGGTCTGCGTGCGGCGCTGTTCAAAAGCGTGCGCGAGTTTGCCGAGGCGCGCAATCTGATTCCCAAGGGGGTGGAGTTCGCCCCGGAGGATGTGCTGGAGGGGATGAACGGCGTGTTGTCGCTCTTCATTCCCAACCCGGAGTTCGCCGGACAGACCAAGGATCGGCTCACCAACCATGGTGTGTCGCGCCGGGTCGAGGCGGTGATCAAGGACAGCCTGGATCACTGGCTACATGGCGCACCGGAACGGGCTGGCAGCCTGGTGGAACTGGTGGTGGATCGGGCCCGCGACCGTCTCAATCGCAAAAAGTCCCAGGCCCGTGTGACCCGCAAAAGCGTTACCACACGGCTGACTCTCCCAGGCAAGCTTACCGATTGCATCTCTTCGGATACCACGGCCACCGAGTTGTTCATTGTCGAGGGGGATTCGGCAGGCGGATCGGCCAAACAGGCGCGCGATCGTCACACCCAGGCGGTGCTGCCACTGCGCGGCAAGATTTTGAATGTCGAACAGGCCAATCTCGAAAAGTTCGAGGCCAACGTCGAGATCAAAAACCTGATCACCGCCATCGGCGCCGGCAGTGGACGGGCTTTCGAACTGGACAAGGTGCGCTATGGTCGTGTCATCATCATGACAGACGCCGATGTCGATGGTGCGCACATCGCCAGCCTGCTTTTGACCTTCTTTTACCGGCACATGGGGCCACTGGTGTTTGGTGGCCGGCTTTATCTGGCGCAACCGCCGCTCTATCGGATCACGCACGGTGCCGAAACCCGCTATGCCCTGGACGATGCGGACAAAGAGGCAGTGATGGCCGCTCTGCTCAAAAAGCGGCCCAATGCCAAGGTGGACATCTCCCGATTCAAGGGGTTGGGCGAGATGGATCCCGCGCAACTGCGCGATACCACCATGTCACTCAAGAGTCGCCATCTGCT
>JADFZD010000144.1 GCA_015232705.1 Magnetococcales bacterium
GAGGGATCCCACGACCAGCAGCAGGGTGATGATTATGAAGACCCGACGATTGCGTGGTATGCTCATGGGGACTCCTGGGATTGGGATGCCAGTTGGCGTTCCAGTTTTTTGTAGGAGGCGTGCCAGCGCAGGGTATAGCCACCGTAGACCAGCAGGGCCAATCCATACACGGCGGCCACATAAGGGGTATAATCAGTCATCGTGATGCAACCTCGCGGCTTCCAGGGCGTCGAGATGGCGGGAGGCTTCGATCTGACGCGCCTTGACCGTCACCATGTACAGACCCATCAGGATAAACGCCGCCGACAGGATCAGCAATGGCGGCAGCAGTGGACCGCTGATGTGAATATCGGCGTTGGCGCCGGCAGCCAGCGACGGGGGTTGGTGGAGGGTGCGCCACCAGACCACCGAGTAATGGATGATCGGCAGATCCACCGCGCCGACGATGGCGAGAATCGCGGTGGCGCGTGCACCCTTGACCGGATCATCCAGGGAGTGACGCAGTACCATCAGACCCTTGTAGAGGATCAACAGCACCAGCATCGAGGTCAAACGCGCGTCCCAGGCCCACCAGGTGCCCCACATCGGTTTGCCCCAGATCGATCCCGACGCGAGCGTCACCACCGTGAAGGCGGCGCCCACGGAGGCGGCGGCCTCGGCGAGAATGTCGGCCCCCTCATGGCGCTTCCAGAGATAGAGGACCGAGGCCACGGTCAGAAAAATGTAGCTTGCCAGGGCCATTTTGGCGGACGGGACATGGATATAGAGGATGCGAACCGCGCCGCCTTGTTGGAAATCCGCCGGAGCCTGGTAGACATACCACAATCCGACCGCCAGGACGATCAGGCTTGCCAGTCCGACGAGAGGTTGGATTTTCTTGAGAATATTCATGTCAACGCAACTGATTACTCCTCCACCAGCCAGGTGAAAGCCCAGGGGGTCATGGCCAGATAGACGACATCGAAAATCACCAGCAACTTCAACCAGGGGCCGATTTCTCCTTCCTGGGTGAGGGTTGCCGCGACTGCCTGTACGCCGCTGATCAACAAGGGCGCGGTGAGTGGCAGCAACAGCAGGGCGAGCAGGGTCTCGCGTGAGCGTGCGCCACGGGTCATGGCTGCGAGCAGGGTCCCCAGTCCGGTCAATCCCAGGGTGCCCATGGCGAGTATGCCCAGAATCGTCGGGATCTGCGCCCAGCCATCGACATTGAACAGCACCATGGTCAAAGGAAGTATCAGAAATTCCACCAGCAGGGTCAACAGGAGATTGCCCATCCACTTGCCGAAAAAGATCACGCCACGCGGCACCGAGGCAAGCAGCAGTCCTTCGAAAGCGCCATCCTCCTCTTCGGCCTGGAAGACCCGACCGAGCCCCACCAGGGTGGTGAAGAGCGAGGTGGCCCAGAGCAATCCGGGCAGAAGCCGCACCGCCTCCTTGCGATCCGGCTCGAAGGCGGCCTGAAACACCACCAGCACCGAGATGGCGAAAAAGAGCATGGAGGAGAGGGTGGCGCGCCGGCGCAGATCTCCGGCCACATCCTTCCAGGCGATGCGGTAGATGGCCTTCAGCATTTATGCGACCTCCGGGCGCGAGGTGTCCAGGGGTGTGAGAATCCCCCGCGCCAGAAGATGCGGACGATGACGCAGCGCTGCGACCCGTTCCGGGTCGTGACTGGCCATGATCACCGCGCCGCCCTGGTTTAAGTAGTCGGTCAGCATGGCGTTGAGCCAGTTCACCCCCTGGGTATCCAGGGCCGAGTAGGGTTCGTCGAGCAGCAGCAGGCGCGGTTCGGCGAGCAGCATGCGCGCCAGAGCCAGCCGCTTGCGCATGCCGGCGGAAAACCACTGCACCGGTTTGTCGGCGGCCTTGGCCAGTCCCACGCTGCCGAGCGCGCTGCGCAGTTGCGAAGTTGTAACGGAGAGTCCGCGCAGATCGCTGAAAAAGAGAAGATTTTCCACCGGGGTCAGATGGCCGTACAGGTGGGTTTGATGGCCGATGAACAGCAATCGTTCCCGCGCCTCCTGACCGTGGTGACGCACATCCAGACCGTCGAGGTGGTAGCTCCCCTCGCGGATGGCATGCCGGGTGGAGAGCAACGACAGCAGGGTGGATTTTCCCGAGCCGTTGGCCCCATACAGCACCAGACACTCCCCGCGCGCGGCGTTCAGGTCGATGCCGGCGAGCACCAGATGGCGTCCATAGCGATGGCGCACCCCTTCCAGTCTGGCAACAGGCTTGACACTTTCGTCCGTGACGGCTGGGTTCATCCGGATGGATCCAAACGCAGGTTGGACACCGGGAGATGCGTTCCCTGGTGTGGGTTGGCAAGTTTGAAGATCGCCAAGCGGACGTTACCTTGGAAAGTCGGCTTGGCGATCCATGGAGTCTCGGGGGTAAAAAAACACCACCATCCTGCATGGTAGCGGTTTGGAGTCGGATATAAAAGTGATTTTCGCGCAGCCGGGAAAATGGCGATTTGTCGAGGGTGCCTGCGGGTCGGTATGGATGGATCGAGGGGGGTGGCGGAGAAAACCGGTTGCAACGTTCGGAGGCTGTCTGACAATGGCCAAACGGCCTCTCAAAAGATGAGTCCCTGGAAGTCGGGCGGCAACGAGGAGGGGGGATTCAAGGGGGCCGGACAGCGTGGCAGTCCGGCCCCCTGGGAAGAGGGTGATGGATTTGGAAGGTCACTGTCCAGGATTCAGGACCACCGCCTTCACGCCGCCGATTTTGGCCTGGGCCATGTTGGCCGCCTGTTGGGCGCGTTGTTGGGTCTGAAAAGGTCCGAGACGCACCCGATAGACGGTTTTGGCGCCCGATTTCGGATTGGCGATGAAGGTGGGCATGCGCTTGCCTTCGAACATCAGGCTGGAGAGCTTGGCCACCAGGGCTTCGGCGTGCTCGGTATCGTTGAAGGAGGCGACCTGCACCGTAAAGCCGCTTCCAGGCGCACCGGAGGCTTTTTGCGACTTGGCGTTGTCGTCCCCCTCATTCTCATTCACAGGCTCGCGAACGTTCCCCTTGGCTTGCGCCGATGCGTTTTTGGGATCATTAAGCGCCTGGCCGCGAGCTGGCGGTGGGGGGGGGGTGGGACGCGCGCCGGGAGTGTTGGCCATCTGCGGCATGGGAGGGACAATGTGGCCGTCGTTGAGGGTCTGGGATGGCGATTTGGCGGTGCTCAGCCCTACCTCCTTGGGCAGCGGGTTGGATTCCAGACGGGCAGACTCCAGGGCCGAAGCCTCTTTCGAACCCCAGGGATCACGCGATTTGCCATCATCCTTGGCGTTTCCGGGTGCGGCCGACAGATCCTTGGCGTCGATCTCCACCTTGGCTTCGGTCTTGTTCTGCCCGTCCGGATTGAAGATCGGGGCCGGGGCCACCTGGGTGAGCCATGCCGATTTGTTGGCATCGCTGGCGCGATCCCCGACCTTGACTTTGGGCGGTGGCTGGCTCTCCTTTTCGGTGATCAGGTCACCGGGCGAGCGGACCATGTTGAAGATCACCACCAGCAGGATCAACACCAGAATGATGCCGCCGGTCACCAGAAACAGAAACTGTTCACGATTGGGTGATGCTTTCATAAGAGCCTTTTGTCGTTGGTTTGATTGGCTGTGCTTCCAGTCTGGCGTTGCCTCTTCAGAGCAACAGCAGAAGGCAACGCGCTCCATGTGCATGCCGGGGAAAAACCCCGTTTTGCCATCCGTGGTGCGTCAATCACACCCGAAGCAGATGGGGATTTGGAAAAAGATGCAAAAAACGCGCCGTACTCTCGCTTGACACCATCTTCTCAAGCGGAAGGGTCATTCCATGAGGAGGCCGTAATTTGTTGTCATGACTGTATGGGCCGTCGTAATGCCATCTTCTCAAGCGGAAGGGTCATTCCATGAGGAGGCGTCTGCAAAAAGCCGCTTCACGCGCAAAAAAGGTGTGTTTCTGGTCAGATGAAAAGGGAAAGGGTCAAAATGATGGCGATTTCACCTTCGCAGTAATGTCG
>JADFZD010000145.1 GCA_015232705.1 Magnetococcales bacterium
GCCGTGCTCATGCAATCCCCGGCCATCGTGGTGGTGGACAACATCAACCGCAAGGTGGACTCCGCGGCCCTGGTCTCCACCCTGACCTCACCCTCCTTCGATGACCGCAAACTGGGTGCGACCGAGGTTTTGAAGATCCGCAACGAAGCGGTCTGGATCGGCACGGCCAACAACCCGACCATGACCGGCGAGATGGCGCGCCGGGTCTGCTGGATTCAGCTCAACCCGACCACGGAAACCCCCTGGAAGCGTACCGGCTTTCGACACAACCCACTCATGCCCTGGGTCAAGCAGAACCGCATGACAATCCTGCAAGCCTGCCTGACCCTGATTCAAAACTGGATCTCCCAAGGCGCGGTTCCGGGTGATTACGTGCTGGGCAGTTTTGAGGATTGGGCGCGCACCATGTCCGGCATTCTCCGGGATGCCGGCATCACCGGTTTCATGGCCAATGCCGACCAACTTTATGACGTGGCGAACGAGGAGTCGGTGGAGTGGCGGGAGTTCGTGGACAAGTGGCACGCGAAACACAAGAAAGAACCCGTGCGGGTCAATGAACTCATGAAATTGGTGACGGACAATGGCTATTTCGAGGAGCACCTTGGCGACGGTAATGACCGTAGCCGTATGACTAAGTTTGGACTTTTGTTGAAGAAAAACGCGGATCGCGTCTTTGGGGAACACCGGATCATCAAGAAACGCACCTTCATGAACGGCGCACTCTTCACGCTGGGAGCCGTCTGAAAGGTCAAAAAGGTTCCTAACGTTCCTAACGTTCCTAAGACATATTGAATCACAAGGAAATTTTCATAGGAACCTTGCCTTCAAAGGTTCCTATGAAGGTTCCTATCCGAGGTCAACGCCGGACTTCAAACCAACACTCAAACGTTCCTAACGTTCCTACAACGTTCCTACAAAAAAAACCAACCAAATCATCCTTCTTAGGAACCTTAGGAACCTTAGGAACCTTTTTTGAGATTTTTTGAGATTTTTTTCTGGTTGGGATTTTTTCTTTCCGTGCCTCCTCCTTCAACCTCCTTTTTTGTGATAACTGGTGAAAGAGATGAACCAAGAGTGGCCAAAAATCGTGCAGATCATACCGGCGGAAATGTGGAGGGTGCGGTTTGAGAGTCCGAACCCGCGAAATCCAGAACATCCTATTCCGGAATCTGAGTGGCTTTCGGCTTGGGCACTGCTGGAAAATGAGGATGGCACCCGGTTCATGGACGGGGTGATGGCGGGAGATTACGGGCTCAAGTTGGTGACCCAGATTACCGGGTTCGTGGAATACAAACGAAGTGACACGTAGCCTCGATGGGCCGCGCCTGCACGATCTGCCGACTGAAACGCCGTCGTGAGCTGGAGCGGGACTACACGGCGGGTGTGCCATTGCTTGAGATCGCCGAGCGGTATCATGTTGGCCGCGATGCGGTGCGCCGCCACCTGGATCAGCATTTCATGGAGCCTGTGGAGGCTCCGATTGTGGAAGGCACGGCGATGCAGGGGCTTGGGGTGATCGAGGAGGCGTTGCAACGGGATATCACCCGGTTGCGGGAGATGTCAGAACGTGTGCTGCGTGAAGGGGATGTGCGGTTGGCTGGCCGGTTGATGGATCAGGTGTTGCGCGGTCATCAGATCTTGCTGACCTCGAGGGACCGCCGCCACGCGACGGTGGCGCGGCTGTGGGTGCGGCACATGGCCAGCCAGAGATGGGGCCCGGACCAGGAGACGAAGGAACTTCTTAAGGCGCTCCAGGAAGGCACCATCCTGGGAGGCGATTTCACGCCCCCCAAGCCTGGGTGATCAAGCCGCCTCGCCCTGGTGCGTGTGGTGAGACTCCGCGCGGCATTCGGCCAGGAAGGCATCCGGGTCGAAGTCAACCACGGGGGAATCGAGACCATCTTGGATGGCCGCGACCATCCAGGCGGGCAAGATCACGGCCCCATCGGGCGTTGTGGGATATGGATGATCGAGGTTTGACATGAGCCCCCCCACCTATCGGTTTTGGAGTTTGGCCAAGGTGGCCGCCGCGCCGCTCGCGGTGGCCAGACGAGCGGAATAGCGTGCCACCATTTCCGGGCTACGCCATCCACCAGCTTGCATGATTGCAGGCAATTCTATCCCCCCCGCCACCATGTCACAAGCGGCACCCACGCGTGTGGAGTGCGGGGAGTAGTCCCCGCCGATCCGCGCGCCCATGCGCTGGTAGACCCGCCAAGCCCCGATGGCGGACAAGGGTTTGTCGGTGACCGGATAAACGCCCTGATCCACGCCGCAGAAGAGCCAGGATTTGACCCCCGACTGTCTCACCCATGCTCGAACGGCGCGCATGGTATCTGCCGAGAGATACCGCCACGACCCGCGCCGTTCCTGATCGGTTTTGGTTTTTTTCAGCAGTATCACCCCGGTGCCGTCGGGCTGCTCGGACAGGTCTTCGACCCGCAAGGCGCGCACCTCCGAAGAGCGGGCCAGGGTGTCATAGGCCACGCGCACCAGGGCTTGATCCCTGACCCGAACCAAATGGGATTCGCGCCCCCGTAGCTCTTCCGAAGTCTCGGCCCTGGTGCTACCCCACGTCCACGCTTGCGCTTGGCCCTGTGGGGCGGCCAGACGTCGGAAGGCCGCCTTCGCGGCCAGTCGCACCCGTTCTTCTTTGGTTGGATCCGCACCCCCGGAGGCACGGGCGAGGATGCGCAGGGATGCGAGGCGACGACGCAAGGAAGCTACCGCCCCCACATACCCATCCAGCCACCCCAGCAAGGCATCCGCCGTGATGGGCCACGGATCGACCCCCGCCGCTTGGCACCAGACCGCCCACGCCTTGAGATCCCCTTCCAAGGCGCGGACAGACTCGGGAGCATAGGCGAGGCGCGCGCGTTCCCACCAGGATTGCCAGGGTGCTGGCACCGCGACCGCCCCGCCACCCCCAACTTGCACCCCGCACGAGTCAGCCATTGGGGAAGTCCCGGCGCATGCGATCCATCCAGGCGCGCAGACTGTGACCCGTCCACGGCAGATCTGGCCGGATCAATCCTTCGGCGTTCAGAACTTCGGCCCTGGCCGGCCAGTTGACTCGGCCCGTGATTTGCCGGATCCGTTCCGAGACGACGGCATACAAATCGACGGACGGCGCGGTGGTCGTGGCCGCGACTCCAGGCCCTCCGGCCTGCTGCACCACCTTTTCCAAGGCTTCCAGCCGGTTCATAACCACTTGCCACTGGTCCGACACCTCGACGGCCTGACTTGGATCCTGGCCCTGATCCAGACCCAACAAAAATTCCAGATAGGTTGGCACCGTCATGCCTTTTGCACGGGCACGGGATGCCATGGTACGGCGTGTTCCAAGCGATACACCACGGATGGACCATACGGCATCCGGATTTTTGATTTCAGCTTTCATCGGACAGACCCCCAAGAATGCGTTGGATGTTTTGAGCCGAATGCAACACACGCAAGATGACGACCCCGCGCCCATCCTCCCATTTACGATAGATCACCAGATACCGACCGACGGGAAAGCAGAATACGGGACGGGCGATGAAGGCCACCGGTTGCCCCAGATCGGGGAACAACGCCAGACGTTTGCAGGTGGCCAACAAGCGAACAATCCAGGCATCCGCATTCTGCGGCTGGTCCTGGGCGATAAAGCGACGGATGCCGGCCAAATCACGTTGCGCAATGAGGGAGACCTGAAGAGCCATGAAATCGAAGCCTGTGGAAAATTGAACCGCTAACGATGATTACTTGTACCACAACCCCACAAAAAACACAAGAAAAAAATCAAAAAAATATAAACAAATCAATTAGAAATTCATACTCTACAATGTAAACAAACAAAAAACCGAAGCTCCCGGCGGGAGCGCCGCGCAGAGCGAAGCGGCGCGCGGCG
>JADFZD010000146.1 GCA_015232705.1 Magnetococcales bacterium
TTGATGATACATTGAGTGGCCCTGCGACTGTGAGTGGTCCGTTTAAGGAGGATATGGCAGAAGGGGGGAAGCCGGTTGGCTTCGGACAAGTGCCAGGGCGGAGTAGTGTTGTTGAAGCATTGAGTGGCCCTGCGACTGTGAGCGGTCCGTCCGGCATAAAATGCCAGAGCCAGGAATTTGACCTTTGTAACGGCGCGCAAGAGGCTTTCCGAGGTGAGGGAGGCCGAGGCTTTGCTGGTGACGGCAGATCTGGCCGAGGAGGCGACTGCCGCTCTGGGAATTCCGCTATTGATCAGCAAGGCACCGGCCTTGGATGCCGGTCGGGCCGGGTTGATGCTGGGTGGGAGGGACCTGCGGTTGAGCGGTATTCACCCTTCGGCAGTGATCGATCCCGAGGCGCGCTTGGGAGATGGGGTGGCGATCGGGCCAATGGTGGTGATCGGTGCCGGGGTGCGCATCGGTGCCGGGAGTGTGATTCATGCTGGAGCGGTGATTCACGATGGCACGGTGATCGGTGAACGTTGCGTGATTCACGCCAATGCCGTGATTGGCGGTGAGGGGTTTGGATTCGAGTTTGTGGATGGCGCGCATCGCAGGATACCTCATTTGGGGATTGTGCGCATCGAGGATGATGTCGAGGTTGGCGCCAACACCACCGTGGATCGGGCGCGTTTTGGCGAGACCGTGATCGGTACGGGCACCAAGATCGACAATCTGGTGCAGATCGCCCACAATGTGAAGATCGGGCGCTGGTGTGTGATCGTCAGTCAGGTGGGGATTGCCGGCTCCTGTCATATCGAGGATGGGGTGGTGCTGGCCGGACAGGCGGGATTGGTGCCGCATGTCACCGTGGGCCGGGGGGCGCGGGTAGGCGCTTCCACGGGCGTGGCTGTGGATGTGCCGGCTGGGGTCACCTGGTCGGGCTGGTGGGGTGGTCCGCATCGCGAGAATTTGGCGCAGATCAATGCCGTGCGCAAACTTCCTGAGTTCATGAAGAGTGTGCGCGACTTCATGAAGGGGCACGCTTCGGGCGCATGACACGGGATCTGTTATCCCGAAAGCCCTCACTTTCGATCCATCTTCTTGGTCGTCGTCCGGAGCCGGGTGTTTGCAAAACCCGATTGATTTCGGTATTGGGCGCCGAGGGTGCGGCCAATGCCCATGCGAGACTTTTGACGCATGTCGCGGGGATGCTGCGTCGTTGGTGTTCCGACGCCCCTTTGGGGCGGCTTTATCGACTGTGGGTCACCTCGGCTGAATCTACACCCTTTCTTGACACCCTTGCAGATGCCTGTCAACGGCGCGTTCAGCCCGAGGGTGATCTCGGGGCGCGTCTGACTGCGATTGCCCGCATCGGCCTTGCTGAAGCAGAGGCCGTTCTGCTTGTTGGCGGGGATGCGGTCTCCCTGGACATCGAAACGCTCGATCACACAGAAAGCCTGTTGTCAAGCCATGATGCGGTTCTGATTCCCGCCGAGGATGGGGGCTACGTGGCGCTCGCATTGAAGCGCTTTCACCCGGATCTTTTTTGTGCCATGCCCTGGGGAACCGCCGGCGTGGCAGAGGAGACACGAACGGTATTCAGACGACTTGGTTGGTCCTGGAAGGAGATTCCAGGCCATTGGGATGTGGACTTCCCAGAGGAGTGGGAACGATTTCGAAGGCTTGAAAATAATTGGTCCGATAATTGCTTTTCATCAATCGTGTCCGGCGAGGGTCGATCCGGAGAGCCTGTCAAAGAAGGCGCTAAAAAAGAATCTCTTCGTTAGGGAGTGGAAGTGGTTCTTCGGTTCGACCCTCGATTCCGGCAATCAGATCATGACCTTAATGCATTATCGGAATCCATGGGAGTCTTTGCTGATGGGCGATTTTCCCCACACCAA
The DNA here is from genome assembly GCA_015232705.1 of Magnetococcales bacterium. Lineage (GTDB taxonomy): Bacteria > Pseudomonadota > Magnetococcia > Magnetococcales > Magnetaquicoccaceae > Magnetaquiglobus. The sequence goes on from JADFZD010000146.1 coordinate 1,884, forward strand.
TCAAGAGGTATCTCCACTTGATCCGCAGATCAAGGCGTTTGCTCAGGCATCTACCCTGACCGACGCCACGCGCGCGGCTTATTGGGGCGATCTGCGCCGCTTCATCGACTGGGGTGGCGTCATTCCGGCTCACGAAAAGATGGTCGCGAACTATCTCGTGGAGCATGCCAACAGTCACAAATTCGCGACCCTGGCGCGTTGGCGGGTCTCCCTCGGCAAGGCTCATTCGGCTCAAGGGCTGGAAGACCCGACCAAAACCGAGTTGGTGAACGCAGTGCTCAAGGGGATCAAGCAGAAACACGGACGTGAGCAGCGTCGCGTGGCTCCCTTGACCTCCAACCAGACTACGGCGGTGTTGAACGTCATGGGCGGGCGTCTGAAGGATCTGCGCGACAAGGCGTTGATCCTGGTCGGCTTCTCTGGCGGGTTGCGCCGTTCCGAGTTGACCACCCTGGCCGTGGAAAATCTGCGCGAACGAGCTGGAGGCATGGAGTTGAATCTGAGCACAGGCCGTTTGGTGATGATTCCTCATGGCACGGACTCCACCACCTGTCCGGTGACCGCGCTCAAGGCGTGGCTGGTGGCCTCGGGGATCGTCAGCGGGGCGGTGTTCCAGGGAATCAACCGGCACGGTCGCATCTCCGGACAACCTCTGACCGGTCACGGCGTGGCCCTGGTGATCAAGGAGCGGGTGAAGGCCGTGGGCCTGGATCCGTCGCTCTACAGCGGATGCAGTCCGCGGGTGGGAGGGATTCTGGAGGGTGCCCAGGACAGCCCGCATGGCGGACTGGACAGCGATCCGATGCCCTTGCCCAAGGCCGCGCACGCGCATTGACTTGCATGAAGGGGGAGATTCGTCTCTCTCCCCAACCGTGATCGCAGTGCGTTTCACGATAGAAGAAAAAGAACCGGGCAATGCCCTGAAGTCCCACCGGGGGCGCTCATCGCCCCCGGTCCCCTGGCCCGTGATCGCGTGCTACGTCGCTCATGCGGCATTTTAAGGTTTTCCTGTTGAATTCAAAAGAATGACTTTTTGCGCGCGCATGAGCGAAGCGGGTGCTCAGGTTTGCGCGCGCATGAGCGAAGCGGGTGCTCAGGTTTGGGCGCACAGCATCGAAGCGGGTGCTCAGATTCGCGCACAGGATCGAAAGAGGCTCAGGCGATGCTTTTTTGCAGTTGCGCGGTAAGACGCTTGGCCGATACCGGCATGGCGGTGCCAAGTTCTTGAGCAAAAAGCGATATCCGCCACTCCTCGATCATCCAGCGTAAGGCGATCAAGTCCGGATCGTGTAGATTTTCGCGGGCATGGCGCTCTGCGCGTTTGGCGTACTCCCGCCAGAAAGGCAGAATCTCCACGATGGCGCGAGCATCTTTTATGGGATCTCGGGCGCAGCGCTCCAGACGGATCTGGATAGCTTTCAAATAGATCGGCATCCTCTCCAACCAGGGGGAGGGGATGGTCAGGAGAAAATCGGGTGGCAGAAGGTGGCGCAACTGCTCCTGAATATCCGGAATCGCCTCTTTGAGTACCTGGGGTGGGGCCTGTTTGATGCCGATGCGCAACGTCGCGTAGCCCTCAAGAATTCGTTGCGCCATGCCCATCCCTGCCTGAACCTCAGGAAGCAATCGTGCCCGTCCGGATTGCAAACGGGCATGAAATTCGTCCGGATCGCGGATGATCGATCCTTCGGATGGGAGAAATTCCCGGGTGATGGCACGCAGAATCGCCTGATCGACCACACTGGCATGAGAACCGGGTTTACCCATGGTGAGGGTGAGATAGGCCATCGAGGCCTCTTTGGAGAGGGGATGATGGCGACGTATTCCCTGAAGGACCGATGCCAGATGCAGCATGAAGAGCCGCATCAAGCCCCTGCGGGTGGTTTCGATGGCCCTCCTGGGGTCACTCAGCAGACGCAGTGAGACCGAATCCCCGTCA
>JADFZD010000147.1 GCA_015232705.1 Magnetococcales bacterium
GACCGATGAGGTCAGCGCGCCTTCAGACATGGCGCGACGCGAGTTGCGCGGCATACACGTTTCGTATGTGAGCCACGCAGGGAGGGTCGCAACGTCGTATCAAGGCCGTTGACGCAATTTATCAACACGCCTTGGTGGGCAAACAGAGCTCATGGGACAGCCGTCATGCCCGCGTGGATTGGGTATCCAGATGGCGTCACCCAAGCACTGGACCGTCGCTTTTGCGGGAATGACGATCCAACGAACCAGTCCATTCAGCTTTGTCGGCCCACCTGGCCGTCGGACGCTTCGTGGGACCATGAAGCCCACGTTCACACCTTTGCATGGAAGGATCCAATCCAGATGGTCGATCACGCGGGGGAGGACGCATCGTCGCGACAGGAGGCCGAGGCGTGGTTGACGGGCTTTTTGGCCAGCAACCAGTACGGGCGATTGACCGCCACCCAGCGGCGTCATGCCAGTTACGTAATCGGTTGTTTTGTCGAGGCGATGCGGCTGGAGTTGGGCCGTGCGCCGGGCAGGTGGCATGCTGCCGGGGTGGAGCGCTGCTGTCTGGAGATTCTGCCGGAAAGCGGGGTGCTCAAGGCGTCGCAACTTTGGGCGATGCCGGTGATCCTGGTGGCATTTCTGGATTTTCTGGGAGATGCGGGTCAGATTGCCAATGCCACGTCCTTGATCCGTGCGCTGCATCGCGCCCAGGAGCGGATGGGGCGCCAGTTGAACGCCGGCGTCACGCGCTCCCGCGATGCCGATGAACAGCAGCATTTCGGGCCGGAGAGCGAGGACTCTCTGATCGGCTTGCGTCGTTTTGCGTCGCGGATCGCCCGCGAGATCGTCAAGGAGCGTCCGGCATTGATCTCCCGCGAGGAGATGGAGCAGTTCGAACGGCAGCCGATATTGATTTTCGATCTGCTGCAACTGCTGATCGACGAATTCGCCCACGCCGCTGTCCCGAACGATGCCATGGTCACAGCCTGTTTCATGCTGCTTTCACACGCCTTGCGCAACATCCGCCTGGGCATCGAGCGTCACTTCGAGTGGGCGTTGGAGTTGGATCGGGAGTTCCAGTCCCTGGTGGTGCGTCGGGTCGGCGAGGAGCAACTCTCACCGCAATTTCTGGCCGGTATCCTGGAGTCCCTGGCCGAGGCCCGGCTGGATCCATCGCGCGCCCTGTTGGAGAGCTATGAACAGCAGATCATGCATCACGCCCCCCGCGAGGCGTTGCCATCGCGCGGCCAGATCGATGCCATGTTCGAAAATCTGGTCGATGAGCATGCGGGCGATCCGTTCGCGGTGGGCGAAACCCTGGCGCAGATGACCCGTGCTTTGCCGAGTGAGGCGCAATCGGCCCTGATCGGTGAATTTGCCGCCTCGACGCTGCCCGGCATGAAGGATGCGGTGGTGATTCTCGCCCTGCATCCCGAAGAGCCGGTACGGCGCGAAGCGTTGCGGTGGTTGCTGGAAAATGCCCGATTTGTGACCTCCACAGCGTTGCGGCGCCTGATCGTGATCCGCAACTGGTTACCGGAAGGGGAGAAGCGGATTCTGGATGCCCTGATCAAGGAGGCGCGCATCAAGGGGGTGGAGTGTGCCCGCTGGGATCCCCCGTTGCCGTTGGAGGGGCTGCAAGCCTCGCGCATGGATGGGGTGGGGGCGTTGTCGTTGCTGTTGTCCATGCCGGTCAAGCCGAACCGGGCACGCATTGCCGGCATCCTGTTGAAACAACGGGTCGGCATTGCCGACTCCTGGATCACCCCACCGATTCCGCGCAACGAGGCCAAAACCACCTTCAGACAGGTTGCCAGACAGGAACTGTTTCTGGATGTGACGCGCGCTTTTCTGGATGTCGCCATTCGCCATCATCTGGCCGTGGGTCTGGCCGAGGGGATGCCGGCTCCCGCAGGGCTGTTGCAGATGGCCGAGGCCCTGGTGGTCGAAAACTGGGTACCCGAACGGCTCGATGGACGCGCCCTGCTCGAACGGTTGCTCGGCACGGAAGAGAGTGCCATCCCATCTGCCAGCGAGCCGTTTTCCGGTGACCCGGGGGTGCAACGTGACATGGAGCAGATTACCGGTTCCTGGTTCGAAGAGAGCCAGGAGGTGATGGATTTTCTGGAGAGTACCCGGGTGCGCGGACGGGAACGACTGACACGACGTGTTCTGGATCTGTTTTGTGAGCCGAACCGGGAGATGTGGGCCGAGCGCTGCGCCTGGACCGCCTATTGGTTGCGCGAGCAGAGCGTCAAGGTGAAACGCATGGTGGGTATGGATCGCCATTTTGCCTGGATCGCCCAGGAGCTTTACCGAGGGCGACCGCTGCACGAGTTGATACTGATGCGACGGGTGGCCGAACGCACTTTGGGGGATGGAACGTAGCGGGAGAGGTCAGCTCCGTGACTTTGCGTGTCGCCGGTTGCGAAAATCGCTCTGAACGGGTTGGGTACAGATTTTTTCTGGAGGCAGGTGAAGCATTGAGCGCTTACCCGACCAGCATCGGCGCATGGCGCATCTTGCCGCCCGGCGAGACCGAGTTGCAACGCGGGATTGTGCGTGGCATGGATCCGGCGGATGGTCGTGTTGTGGCCATCAAGAGCGTTCCGTTTCATTTGCGCGAGAGTCCGGAGCGGCAGAGCTGGATCGCGCGTTTGCAGCGTGAGGCGCGCATCGTCGCGCGGTTGGCCCATCCCAACATCGTGCCACTGCTTGAACACGGTGAGGATCTGGGAATCCCCTATCTGGTTTTTTCCTGGCAGCCGCAAGCCACGTTGCGTGAGCGTCTGGATCACGGCTGGTTGCCGGATCCGGCAGGCGCCGTGGCGATCACGCAGGCACTTCTGACCGGTTTGACGCACATCCACGCCTGTGGCTATCGGCATGGGGATCTCAAGCCTGCCAATCTGTTTCTGGCAGAGGGGGCACAGGTACACATTGCCGATTTCGGCGCGGCCTCTCCCTTGGGGGCCCCGGCGCCGGTGGATGGTCGGCTGACCGGCACGCACGGCTTCATGCCGCCTGAGCAACTGATGGGTTTTCCCGTGGATCAGCGGGCGGATCTCTTTGCCGTGGGGGTGATTCTGTATGAGTTGTTGACCGGAACCAAACCTTTTCCGGGAGAGACCCCCTGGGAGCGCTTTCTGCGGGTGCTCGCCCAGGATCCACCTCCCCTGCTCGGGGAGGCCGGACGGTTCCAAGCCGTGTTGCGACAGGCACTGGCCAAGCGTCCGGATGGGCGCTTCGGCTCGGCTTTGGCGTTTGCCGAGGCGTTGCAGTCGGCGTTTGATTCTATGGCGATTCCGGTTGCGATGTAGCAATTCACGACGCTTAGACCATCTCCGGATCCAGATGGCTCTTCTGGCGTTCCGGATGAAGTCTTGAGGTATTGCAATTTGCAGGCACTTCAATTATTGATTCTCATTTCATCAATGCCATGCCATCCGTTTGAACCGACCCAACCGTGAATTGGATGGCAGGTTTTCACATGGAAGGTTTGGAAAGAGGGTGGCCATAAGAAACACCTGAATCGGTGATTTCAAAAGCGAGTTCCCGAGCAAGGCCCACGAGGGAATGTTTTGAAGCCGGAACGGGCTTCTTGATCGGCGTATCGGCGTTCCAACCGGGGCGCGAACGCCATTTTGTTGGTCAATACCTCCTGTCGTGAGCGTGTTATGCGAAATAGAGATGCACCTCTCCGCAGGTCATTTTTCCCTGTGCCCAAAAAACCCGATTTTCTGCAGGTCAGCGGCTGAGCTATCCAAAAGCCACCCGTTCATACACCCGAGCGAAGGCATCAAAGGCCGGACAGAGCCTCCCGAGACCCGTTATTTTCCTGGGGGTG
>JADFZD010000148.1 GCA_015232705.1 Magnetococcales bacterium
TGAAATCTGGGGACACCATACCAGGACAAAATCGGGGGACACCATACCGATTAAATTTATAGCCATAAGGAAAATGCATATAGTGTCCCCCGATTTGGAAGAGCCCTTTTTCCGCTTGAACCCAGACACCGCCCCGATGCAGTATGAAATGCACCGGGGCGGCATGGAACCGTTATTTCAGAGTGTTAATCCAGACAGCAATTTCGCGCACGTCTGCTTCAGGGACATCCGGCATGGGAGGCATGGGGGTCTCGGCGAACGTTGGCCAATTGGAGGGAATCGGTTGCCGTACCAGAGCCAGAATTTTGTTGGCGTCATAGCCGCGTTGGGCTACATCGGCGTAGGAGGGACCAACCAGTTTTTCCCGTTCTGCATGACACCCCAAACAACCATGCTGTTCGGCCAATTGTTTGCCGCGCGGTCCGTCGGTGGTCGCCACAGGGATCAGTTTGGCGGCATCGTAGGCTGCTTTTGCCTCATTTTGGAACGCCTCCGATTTGGAGACTGATGCCGCCATCACCGGAGTGACTAGCGAGATGCGCATGCCATGTCGGATTGTCGCCATGGAAATGATGGCGATCGCCATAATGGCTGTTACCGTCCACACTTTGGCGGCGGAAATATCATCCTTCATGAACTCCTTGGCCAGTTGCGTCATGGCGTAGATGGAGAGGATCACCGTCAAGACGATTCCCCAGTGGTATCCACTGTTGAAAAATGCCTCCAACCCGTAGGCCGGGAAGTGGAACAGTGCCAGGGGTCCGATGAACAGGTTGAGAACTGTGGGCACCACAAACCAGCTTTTGCCGGTGCGGATCAGGATGGCTCCGGCGGCTCGGTCTGTTTCGTCGGCTGCTTTACGTTTGAAGTAGCCATAGATCAACATGAACACGCCTGATACTGCAAAGCTGGCCAAATAGAAATGCGCCAACCGGAATAGTGTGTCGGACCGGAACAGTGCATTCCAGAAGGTATGCTCCTGGGTCCAGGTGGAAGGGGTGATGTAAAGTTGTACGGTGGCCATGAAGACCGGAGGCAAGGTATAAAACAACAGCACGCTGATGGTTCCGATGGTTACATGCAGAGACTTGCGTTCGTGCAGGGTGTGCCATGTGTACTTGTAGAGATAGCTGCACAGAAAGGCGACGATGTTGCCGTAGATGATGTGCAGCCACTGGGGGGAGTTCATCAGCGCCGCCGAATAGAAGAGCGGGGTATACAGCACGCTGATCAGTAACAGCGGAGCCACACCCCACAGGGCGCCCATGTTTTCGGAGATGGTCACCGGGGTGGTCAGCAGATAGGCGACCCGATCCAGGACGGGATTGTTTTCACGAGCCCCGCGTTTGTTGAAATAGACCGATGCCAGGGATGCTCCCAGAAGTACGTTGATGAACAGGATGTGCACCACCCAACTCACCACCAGTAGTCCGTGGAAGACGTAATGCAGAAACTCGAAGCCGCCGGTCGGCAGTGGCAGAGGGATGTCACCGGGGATAAAGTTGAAATCCATGATCATTCTCCCATCAATGTGCAATCGCAATAGCGGATGGTTTGTTCAATGACGCCAGATAGGCCGCCAGCGCTTCCCGTTCGGCCTGGGTGCCGGAGAAGGGAGGCATAAAGGGTGTGGTTGGTGAGTTCAGTGAGCCGATGCGGTGGAAGATCGTCTTTTCGTCCCAGCCCTTGATGCGATCCCTGATGGCGTTGACGCCATCCACGGTGTGACAGTAGCGACATTGCATCTGATAGAGCGCCTTGCCTACAGCCAGTTTGTTGGTTGGGGTCACGGTTTTGAGTTCATCGGGGACGAAGGCGGCCCGTTTCAGAAAGCCATCGCGATTCAGCACCGGCACGTCGATGACGCGCACTCCGTTGGCATACATGTAACCGTAGATGATGTAAGGTTTACGGACAAATTCGCGTACCCGTTCGAACTCGGCCATGAGGCCCATGCAGCCCACCATCAACGCCAAGGCTACCGCCATGGGAGCACGTTTCGGATTGGCGTACAGCATTCCGCCGCCGATTAAAGCGAGCACTGCCAGTCCACCGGTCAGAACCCAGGGGAGTACCGGATTGCCGGCCAGTTGCCGGGTCACGGCGCCGATGGTGAACAGATCCTTGGCCTGTTGCGGAAATTGCTGGTAGTACCAATAGCCGAACACAAGAAACAGCGGCACGCTGACGCCCAGAATTTTGCCAAAGAAGCGTGTGGCTTTCAGACGCAGTTCTTCATCATTTTTGGTAAAGAACCAAGAGAGGAACATGGCCGCTGCTGCCGCCCATCCCACCGAAAAGAAGGTCCGAAAGCCCAGCGAGGGGATCCAGGAGGGATTCATCAAGGATGCCAAATAGTCGGGCTGGGTCGGAAATTCGGATTTCAACCAATTGCCCGGCGTCATCATAAAGCCCAGGATGGCGGTGATGATGGCCATGGTGAACCATGAGGAGATGGCGTAAGTGGCGCCCAGCTTGAAATGGAACCGTTTGCCTGGAGTACCCAGTGGGTATTTACGCCAGGTCAGGAACCACCAGAGCAGGAAGATCATCTCCACGTTGAAGACAATCCATTCGACGAACCATTTCCAGAAGAAGACGCGCAGCAGAGCGCCGATGGCTGCCGGGTTGATGATGTTGACATGTACCCAGATGCCGATTCCTGTCAGCGCGCCAATGGCCGTCGCCAGGATGAAGAAGGTGAAGAGGATTTTGTAGGCCAGTTCATCGAACTTCGAGTCGTTCTCCTTGATGGCCAGCCATTGGGCCAGGGTCAGGATAATGGATCCGCCGACCGCAGCGCCGTGAGAGATGAAAACGTGTACGATGGCATCGAATGCAAAGATCAAACGATGTCCCATCAACGGCATGTCGAAAACAGGATAATCAAACATTGCAGGGTTCCTCTTTCGGTGTACGATCCAAGGTCAGCGATTGGCTGGATTGTCTCTGTCCGGCAGACTTCGGCTTTCGGCCAGCCAAGCAATCGCCGCCGCCGCGACCATCCCAACGGTGGCAAACAGCACGGGAACAGTCACTCCGTCGATGAAAACCGCCTCTCCGATCAGGTTCGCGACCCAGGCTCGCAACCTGTCAAGATCGGTGGCTAACAGGATTCCGCCTCCCGCAGCTCCAGCCAGTACGCTCTGACTGAGCTGGCGTAATGAATACAGGATATGCGTCTGGGGATTCATTGGCAGGAACTCTTTGCTTCAGCTTCGAGTATGGCGAGGACGCTGTTCGCCAAGTACAGAACGATCTTGTCTCTGTCCAACATCTTCCAACTCTCTCGACACAGCCATTGAATCATACGAATACCTCCTATAGCGATACCCCATCTCACAATTGAGTATGGATAAATATGTAGTATAGCAACGGGAATGCCATATTAAAAATTATCAAATTTCAATTATTTATAAAATTTTACATGACAAAAAACACAGTTTGATATGCTATTTTACACACGGAAAGCTTTATCAAACACATCAGCAAGCTTGTATTGGGGGAGAAACCGTAATGATAATGTGTTAAAACGCCTAAAACGATCTTGACGGAATCATCAGACAGATCCTGTTGTATGCGTGAAATGCAGTATAATTCGTTTCAGATCGCGCAATCTGCGCGATCTGAAACAGAAATATTGGATTGAATTTTGGGAATTCCGGGGACACCATATCAATTTCCGAATTCCAGAAGCGGCGAAATTCCGGGGACACCATACCAATTTCCGAATTCCAGAAGAGGGGAATTCCGGGATTTCGATGATGTGAAATCTGGGGACACCATACCGATTAAATTTATAGCTATAAGGGAAATGCGTATGGTGTCCCCCGAT
>JADFZD010000149.1 GCA_015232705.1 Magnetococcales bacterium
GAAAAGGTCTATTGGGCGCTGATCGCCGGGGCGCCGCGCGCCGCTTCCGGGGTGATCGACCAGCCGTTGATCAAGGGGAGTTCCCGAGGAGGCGAGCGCATGGTCATCGCCGGGGGGGCGGAGGGGGATCCGGCGCGTACCCGTTATCAGGTGCTGGAGCGCTTCCGAGAATGGAGTTGGGTGGCGGCCTATCCGGATACCGGACGCACCCACCAGATCCGCGTCCATATGGCGCATATCGGACATCCACTGCTCGGCGATCCACTCTACGCCCGTCCGTTCCACCCGCCCGCAACCTGGCCAGAAACGTGCCGCACCGTGATCGAAACCTTCCGCCATCAGGCCCTGCACGCCCAAGAGTTGACCATCATCCACCCGACCCGACTCGAAAGCATGACCTTTCGCGCCGATCCTCCGGAGGCGTTCCAAAACCTTCTGGCAGCGTTACGTCAAGTCGAGAAGAAAATCAATTGGCTTTGAGTTCGGATTGTTTTATAAAGCCAGGATGAGTCAAAATCCGCCACCCCACCTCTTCTCCGCACTGCTCCACCCCGCCATGCCCGCAGGGGTCGAAACCTTTTTGCAGTTGACCTCCCATCTCGAAAATGGACTCTACATCCTTGATCAGCAAGGTCGGATCGTCCTCTTCAACGAAATGGCGGAAAAACTGCTCGGCTGGAGCCGCGAAGCGGCCATGGGCAAGGATCCACATCCGCTGTTCCTCTTTCAGAACGCCGCCGGCGAACGCATCCCCTCCGAACGATGTCCGATCCTTCTGCACATGCACCGGGGCGAAATCTACCGCGCCGAAGAGGAGGTCTTCACCCATCGCGATGGTCATGCGATCCCTTTGACCCTGACCGCCATACCGCTGATGGATGGCGAACAGCACGTCATTGGCAGCATCACCCTCTTTTCAGACCTCGGCCTGAAAAAACAGTGGGAACGGGACATCAAACAGGCCCGAGACATCGCCCTGGAAACCTCACGCCTGAAATCCGAATTCCTGGCCAACATGAGCCATGAAATCCGCACCCCGATCAATGGCGTGATCGGCATGGCCGACCTGCTGCTCGACTCCCGACTCAACAAGGAACAAAAAGATCTCGCCACCACCCTCAAAGAGTCAGCTCAAGCGCTTCTCACCGTCATCAGCGACATCCTGGATTTCTCCAGCCTGGAAGCAGGTCGCATGGAAACCGCGACCACCCCATTCTCTCCGATCAAACTGATCGAAGAGGTCGCCGAGTTGATGGCTGCCCAGGCCCAACAAAAAAGCCTGGAACTGCTCACGGATATCAGCCCCAAACTGCCCTCCATCCTGGTGGGAGATCCGGCCCGCCTGCGCCAGGTTCTCCTGAATCTGGTCGGAAACGCCCTCAAATTCACCCGCAAAGGGGGCGTGGTGATCCAGGCGCGCCTGACCGACAAAACCAAATCACCCCTCACGGTACGCTTTTCGGTTACCGATACCGGCATCGGCATTCCCAAATCGGCCTGGCATAAACTCTTCCAACCCTTCAGTCAGGTGGACGGCTCCGCCACCCGCTCCTACGGCGGCATGGGACTGGGGCTATCGATCTCCAACCGCCTCGTGGAGTTGATGGGCGGTGAAATGGGCATGACCAGCCGACGAGGCAAAGGCTCTACCTTCTGGTTTTCGGTGCCCTTCCCACTCTCGTCGCGCGTCGAGGCCAACCAACCATCCCCTCAACCCACCACCCGCCTCAAGGGGATCAAGGCCCTCGTGGTCGATCCACGCCAAACCAGTCAGACCATCCTGCTCAACCACCTGCTCAACTGGAACATGAAAGGGGCCGCCGTGGAGAGCACCGAAGAGGCCCTGGCCTATCTGCGCCACGAGGCGCGCGCCGGCGCCCCCTGCGATCTGCTGCTTCTGGCCGCCTCGCCGATCCCTATGGAAAAATGTCTGGAGTTGGGTCGGATCATCGGCGATGACCCCACCATTCCGCCTACCGGCATGATCCTGATAACCGGCATCCATGAAAAAAAATGGTTCGACGAGGCTCGCAAGGTTGGCTTCATGGCCCACCTCACCCGCCCGCTGCATCGTCACCAACTGCTGGATCGCCTGCTGATGCTGGTCAACCCCACCCCACAGGATGACCAGGATTCCCACCGCCCCGAATCCGTGCCACCGGAACCACGCGCTTCGCAACCGCTCTTTCCCCACGAGATTCCACAAACCGAGCGCACCATTCTTCTGGCCGAGGACAACGCCGTCAACCAGAAAGTGGCGCAAATGCAGATCAATCGCCTCGGATTCGGCGTCCATACCGTCGCCAATGGCCGGGATGCCATCCAGGCAGCCACCAGCGGCAGCTTCGCCATGATCCTCATGGATTGTCATATGCCGATCCTCGACGGCTTGATGGCCGCGCATGCCATCCGTCAGATGGAAAACCACAACAACCGTGCACGCACTCCGATCATCGCCCTCACCTCCAATGCCCTCCCGGAAGATCGGCAACGTTGTCTGGATCACGGCATGGACGACATCCTCAACAAACCGATCCGCATAGAAGATTTGGCCAACCGTATCGATCAATGGCACCCATCCCAACCACACCCGGATACCGCCACTCCGGAAACCAGTCAGGCCGAGACCTTGCCACCGATGTCCCTGGATCGTCTTCGGGGTCAATTCGGCATGGATCCCAAGGTGATCGGAGAATTCATCGATGCCTATCTTTCTTCGGCTTCGTTAATCATTGCAAAGCTGAAAAAAAACCTTAAAATCAAGGATGGCGTCGCGCTTGAGGATAACGCCCACGAACTCAAGGGGGCCAGCGCCCACATGGGCGCCCATCTCATGTCCCGTTTGTGCATCGAACTTCAGGATGCGGCCCGCAACAACGATGCCGCAGCGTGGCGCCCGCTGGTGGAACGGATCCAGAAGGAGTTTCGTCGATGCGAGAATTACATCAAGAAGATGGAGACGATCTGATCCAGCCGCTACCCCCCTCGGGACGGCTGCACCGCTGGTTGGCCCTGGCTGCCGAACACCCGCCGGAGTGGCTGGCCGCCCTGGTGGAGTCTCCCCATGCCAAATGGGTGGTGGTTACCGAAGATGGTCCGGAATCCGATCGTCAGCGCCTGGCCGCCTATCTTGAGGATTCCGCCGATCTGCCCTACTGGGCCTTCGCCCTGGCCAAAGGGTATCTCGACGATGTCGGCGAATGGCCTCTGTTCGGTCTGCCGATCGAAGAGGCTCTCAACAACCTGGAAGAGCATGGCGATCCAACACGCGCCGTTTGGGAGATTCTGGCCGGCATCAAACCGATCTGGCCCGATTTCCGGGTTCTTCATGTCGGTCGGGAGTCCGATTGACGCCTGATTGACTCTTTGGAGACTGTTTGGCCATTGCCCAACAGCCGATGCGGGCCATGGATGGCCGGCCAAATGGCGCAAACCATTTGACCAAACAAGATTCGAAAATGTCGAATGTTGCGCGTATGATCATGCCGTGGACCGAATCACCAGACAGCCGCTTGGATTCATGCTTTCACCGATGATGCCTATCATCGGAACACTTCGCCCCGTCACTGGAGTCTCCCATGAAGGTTTACAGCATTCGACTGCGTGAAAATCGCTTGGTTCCGCGCCTCCCATCGGAGGTCGATCCCCAGGCGCGCAAGAAACTCCGCGAACTGCGCGAAGAGATCCTGATGCTTCTGACCCGGCAGCGGTTCATCTCCTTCATCAAGCAGCCGAAGCTGCACTTCGACAACCAGCTGAACTGTCTGTGGCTGCTGCACGAATTCAGCTCCACGCCGGAACAGATGTTTCAGCACGTGGCGCGGTTGCAGATCT
>JADFZD010000014.1 GCA_015232705.1 Magnetococcales bacterium
GTTCATATGGTGAATTGTAAGAAACCAAAGTTACCTTCTTGGTAATGCGGCTTTCTTCCGATTTGCCAGATGGATCAAGAGATTGCCGCAGGTGATTGCCCGCAACTGCCGGATCCAGGTTCAGAGCGCCTGCCTCCAGAACCCGTTCGAGAGCGGCTTGCAGGTCGTCCACATAAAAATCCATATGAACCGGAGTCCAATGGCGCGCGTGGTGGCGTGTCTCCTCGGTGTTGACCGAAGGTCTCGAACCGGCAGGCTTTTCCAGCAGGCAGATTTCGGCACTCCCTGCGCGCAGCACGGCTACGCCAGGAGCCGGCATGGCGATGATCGTCAAACCAAATGCATTGGTTAGAACCGCTGTCCGTCCGCCAGATCAGACACATCAATACCCGTCGATATCGAGATCAAAGTTATTTTATTTAATTATTAATATCATAAATTAGAAAATTATAAAAAATCAGAGTTCTGAAAAATCAGGATCGAGAAACCAGGCGCCGCCAAACAGGTGTCATTTGCCTGATGTGATCCCTCTACCCTTGCCGGCCACAATGCCTGACGCGCGCCCTTCACGACTCCCGGCAGCGGGTGAAGCGTGGGTGGTTGGCGGGATCCGGCCCCTCACGACTCCCGGCGGCGGGTAGAAAGACGGTAGTTGAGCGTCTGGCGGCTGATGCCCAGCAGAGTCGCTGCGATGCCCTGATTGTTCCCACCTCGACGCATTGCCTCCTGAATCAGAAAATCCTCGGCATCCTTCAAGGTCGGAAAGCGCCCCGGAATCTCCAGACAAGCCAGACTCTCGCCATCGCCGTCATCCAGGTTCTCACGCGGGGAGCGCTGCGTGGCCAGAATCACCTCCTTGAAACTCTCCATGGAAAGAATCGCCCCAAAGCGATGTTTGGCCACGGCATTGAAAATCAAGGCGCGCAACTCGCGAACATTTCCGGGAAAGTGGTAGACCGACAACAGCGTATACAACTCCTCCGGCACACGCAGACCCGGTTTGTCCATGGTCGTGCTGGCCTCTTGCAAAAAGAAATCGATCAAGAGCGGCAGATCATCCGCGCGCTTGCGCAAAGGCGGAATCTCCAGAGGATGGCTCGAAAGCCGAAAAAAGAGATCCTGGCGAAAACTTCCCTTGGTCATCAACTGTTGCAGGTTGCGGTTCGTGGCCGCCACAATGCGCGCCCGGCTCAACTTGGGGATATCGGAACCAAGTGGATAGTAGGTTCCATCCTGCAACAAGCGCAACAGCTTCACCTGCGAGGCCGGAGTCAGATCGCCGATCTCATCGAGAAACAACGTCCCCTCAGCCGCCTGGGTGATCAACCCCTCGCGATCCTTCTCGGCCCCCGAGAACGCCCCCTTCATGTGTCCGAACAGGGTATCGGAAAACAGGGTATCGTCCAGACCCGCCACATTGACCGTCACCATACGTCCGACGCGGCGGCTCAAGCGATGGATCGCCCCGGCGATCATCTCCTTGCCGACACCGGTTTCTCCGGTGATCATGGCCGGTTCCGGAGATTCGGCAATCGCCTCGATGTACTGAAACACCGAAATCATTTTGCCGTGCCGAGTGAGAATTCCGGCAAACGCCTCGGGATGCTTGAGCTTCTGGTTCAGCAGGGTGTGTCGCAGCACGCCGATGTGACGCCGCAAGGAGCACACCTCCAGGGCATGACGCACCGATGAGACCAGACGGCTCTCCTCGACCGGCTTGACCAGGTAGTCGAACGCCCCCTCTTTCATGCAGGCGATGGCTGTTTCGACATCCTGGGAAGCAGTCATCACCACCACCGGAATGGCAGGATAGTCGCGCACCAGCCGGGTCAGAAGCTGCTGTCCAGGCAGATGGGGCATGATCAGATCCAGAATGATCATCGCCGGAGGCGTGGCGGCAACGAACGCCATGGCATCCCTGGGATCGACAAGCGTGGCCACCGGCGCGATGCCGTGAGCTTCAAGCAGATAACGTGTGGCAAGCAGCTCGTCGGCCTCGTCATCCACGAACAGCACCAACGGCGGTTGCGACGGTTGTGCCTCAAACGAATGTGTCATGTTTCAAGCCGTGCGTGGTTGACCGGCAGTGTCACTTCAAAGGTGGTGCCATGACCGAGACTGGAGGTCGCATGGATCGTCCCCTTGTGACGGTGCACAATATCCCAAACGATCGCCAACCCCATTCCAAGTCCTCCCTGTGCCCCCTTGGTGGTGAAAAACGGTGTGAACATGTTGGACAAAGCATCTTCCTTCATGCCGCACCCCTCATCCGTCACCCGGATGGTGATCCATTGTCGGTCCTCGGACACCTGGCCGTCAAGTCCGACCCGCGAGGAACGGTTGGGCAACGACTCCAGGGCATTGAGCACCAGATTGATGAACAGCTGTTCCAGTTGCAGAGGATTGCCTTGCAGATCCGGCAGATCCTCCGGAAGATCGACGCTGAAGCGATCGGTATGCTTGCGAATCGGATGCTGCATGATCGATACCACGTTGCGGATCACCTTGTGAAGTTCCACCTTAAAAAGGCGACCCTCGGGATCCGGTCGGGCCATATGCTTCAGGTTCTGGACGATCCCGGTGATCCGTTTTGCATTGGCCTGGATGCTCTCCAACAGTCGCGGGAGCATCTCGGTGGCCTGTTCCACCGGCACCCCGCCCACGGCAAAATCCCCGTGATCGAGACGATACTGACGCATCACTGCCGCCATGTCCGGCCAGCCACGCATCAGGGTGGCAATATTGAACTGGATGGTGTTGTTGGGATTGTTGATCTCGTGAGCCATGCCGGCCGCGAGAATGCCCAGCGAAGCCAATCGGGCGTAACGCAACGCCTGTTCCTGTTGCGCATGCTTTTCGCTGATGTCGGCGCTCAGGATCATCACCTCTGCGATTACCCCGTCCACGCGGATCGGCACAAAACGCACCTCGCGCCATTGATTATCGGAACAGGGATACTGGAAATGATCCATCTCGCCGGTGGCATGCACCTTGCGCAACGCCTGGGCATGCCAATCGCGCAGTTCGGCCTGCTCCGGGGTGAACAACTCCTCCATCCATCGCAGCTCCGGCTGATTGGAGAGCAGCACCGTTCCATGCCGATCCACACTCATGATGGTATCCGGATATTGATTGAACAGAATCTTGAGTTTCTGAATCGACTGTTTGAGCTCCGTGTTCAGCCGGACCTTCTCTTCAAGGTTGCTTTCGACATGCAATAAAAACATAACCAAAATCAAGGTGATGATCAGACCAACGGCCAGCATCAACCACGGGGTCCGCGGAAACTCCTCACCGCTCAACAGCCGACTGGCCGGCGTGGTGATGATGGTCCAACGCCGGTCGGCAGCCACGATCTCCTGCCTGACCAGATGCGGCTGCCGGATCAACCATTCCTGCCAGTTGCGATCGTCCACCGGATCGTGCGGTTTGGCATCCAGGCGACTGAAATAGGATTCGATGAACCGCTTCCTTCCCTGCTCATCGGTTTCCAGAATCAGAATCTGCACGCCGCGCGGCTCAAGCAGTCGAATCGCATGCCGCACGATCAACTCAAGATCAAAAACGCCCAGCAGATAATCCATCTCCTCGACCGATTGCTTTTCTACCGCCAGATCTCCCGAATTGAGTGGCGTCAGGACGATCAGTGCTCCCCCCATCTCGTTGTCAATCTCGGGAAAGGCGTGATCGATGGTGGTCGCCACCGTCCTTTGCTGCCGGAGTGCCCTGGCCATGAGCGACACAATCCGCGCATCGGACCGAAAATCGTGACCGGAGGGAAATGGCGAGGTTTCACGATAGTCGCGCAGCAAAGGCTTCTGACTGGAACGGGGAATAATCCAGGCCAGATCGTGCAAGGCGCGCTGCTGGTCGAAGAAAGGTTTGACCAAATGCAAAAAGGCCTCGGGTCCATGTTCATGGACACGCATCAACTCCCCGAACAGCTCCACCGTCTGGATCGCCTCTTCGAGTCCACGCTGCACGGCCTGCGCGCGATCGCGCGAAAGCCATTGAAACTCCAGTCGCGAGTGATGTTCGAGCTGTCCCTGCAAGGCGTCAAACGCCAAAAGAGAGAGCGCGGTTCCAAAAATGGCAATTCCGATGACAACCCGGTAATGCCTGATTGAATTGAAAAGATTCATGGTTGTGCGATCCAGGGGGGGGTGGACGAGGCCACCGGCACGAGGGGATCAAAGGGTAATCGGTTGACCATCAGGGATGAGAAACATGGATCAGATTGGTTTTGGCGGGATGCACGCATCCGGTCAAAGCCACCCTTTTGTTGGCGCGGAAATGGGACCAAGAAGCGGTGAACGACTTGAACACCTGACAGCTCAAACGCATGGAGCCGATTTTGAAGGGGCCGGAAAAGCTGTCGCTCCAGGGCATCATCCTCAAGGATCGAGGATAGGGAGGGGATGATCCTATGTCAATCCGTTATATGAGATTCACATCGTTAATGGGTGGGGGCGCATGCATCGCCCCCACCCGGTTTTCCATGGGCGGCAGAGATCAATATGCCAGCGAGGCGAAGATCCAGTAGGTGAGCGCCGAGACCGCGCCGGAACCGGGGATGGTGATCACCCAGGTGCTGACGATCTCGGAAGCCTTGGCCCAGCGGACCGCCTTGGGCTTTTCCGAGGTGCCCACGCCCATGATCGCCGAGCTGGCGATGTGGGTGGTGGAGACTGGAGCGCCCCAGATGGCAGCACTGAAGATCAGCGATCCGGCGGTGAGTTGCGCGGCGAAGGCGTGTTGCGGGCGCACCTTGTAGATGCCGAAGCCGATGGTGCGCACGATGCGCCAGCCGCCGGACATGATACCCATGGTGATACACATGGCGCAGGCGAAGATCACCCAGCTGGGAACCTCGAATTTGGGAAGGGCTCCCCCGAGGACCAGACAGAGGGTGATGATGCCCATGCTCTTTTGTGCGTCGTTCGAGCCGTGGGAAAACGAAAGACTGGCGGCGCTGACATACTGGAGCCGCTTGAGCCAGGTATTCACCTTGGGCGTGCAGGGGGTGAGGATGAAGCCGAGAATGTTGTTTAAGATGTAGCCGACCCCGAAACCAAGAATCGGCGAGAGGATGAGCGACAGGATCACCTTGGTGACACCGGTGAATTTGCCCTGGGTGGCCAGTTCGTTGAAGCCCCAGAGCACGTGATCGGAGCCGGCGGCCATGATCACCGCGCCGGCCAAACCGCCGACGAGGGCATGAGAGGAGGAGGAAGGCAGACCCACCCACCAGGTGAGAAGGTTCCAAAAAATCGCGCCGAACAGTCCCCAGAGGAGTACGACGATGGAGATGTTGGGCGGCAGATCGCTCAAGGTGATGAATTTGCCGATGGTGTTGGCCACGGCGGTGCCGGCCAGAAACGGCCCGAGCATTTCAAAAATGGCGACCACGAGCACCGACTGGATCGGGGTCATGGCACGCGAGGCGATGATGCTGCCGATGATGTTGGAAGCATCGTGAAAGCCGTTGGTGTAGTCGAAGATGAGGACCACGACGATCGTTGTCCACATCAGGGTGTGAATGAGGCTGTTGTCCATATGACTCCGTGATTGCTCCCTGGCAAGATGCGCTTCGATATTTGGTTCGTCTTATGTCTGGAAATCACCCGACATAAGACGAACGTGCATGATGGGGGGAGTCCTCTCTCTCCCCCCTACCGTGAACCCTCCCTTCGGGAGTCCCACGGCGTGGCAACCTCGCCGCGCCTCAAAGCCGTTGCGCGGCGCCAGGCTCCAAACGCCCCGCGAAATCAGGCGACCTGGACCACGATATCGTGCAGCACCTCGCCGGCATCCCCCATGTCGATGGCCGCATCGAAGATCTGGCGATAGACCTCGCGACGCTTGAAGATGTCCAACACATACATCATGGCCTGGACTTCAGCGCCATCCTGTTTCTCCTTCATCATCTGCACATGCATCTCACCATCGAAAAGCTTGGCAAGGGCAGCGCGGAAGCTCTTTTCGATCTTCTTCTTGGACAGTAGAACCAACTGGGCATCCGTGTCGGAGTCGGACGGCGCGGTGGCGAGCTTCTTGTAGCCGGCGCTCAAGGTCTCGACCGAATTGCGCAAGGTGGCGATCATATCGGTGATGAACGGATCGGTCTTGATACCCAGGGTATCCATCTCCGAAACGATGTTGTGCGCATGGCTGATCACACAATCCACCGTCATGTAAGCACGATAGATATCTTCGCGGTCCATCGGGGTGGCGAAGGCGTTCTTGAGGACATCCAGATTGCGATGACGCAGGGTTTCGGCATCCTGTTCGAGTTTGAGGATTTGATCCGCGCGCGACTTGTTGCCGGTTTGCACATACTCTTCCAGTAGGGCGGCGGTCTGGTTGGCCAATTCGCACTGAGCCAGAATCAGACCATAGAAGTTCGGCATGCGGGGAAAAACGCGGTTGGTGAGTTTGGAAAAAGTGGTGCTGGACCCGCCCATGATGATTCTCCTTGCTTGTTGTGATGCATCTAAAACACTTGGATGCTTGATGGTTTAATCAATGAAGGTCAAAAATTCACACCGGGCGCTCATCACCGTTCCTCCGATCATGCAACCCGATATTCTGATACCGTTTTGTTCCAGGATTCCGTCACACAACCCGTTCCGGAGGGAGAAGCCTCCCTCCGGAACGAAACATGCCACAAATGCCGTCTATCAGTCGTACAACATGCGCAATTTGTTGTCGGCGTTGCGCAACCGCACGGTCAGAGTACGGGTGAGTGCCGTGAGAATGTTGATCGCCAGGC
This sequence comes from Magnetococcales bacterium, assembly GCA_015232705.1. GTDB lineage: Bacteria > Pseudomonadota > Magnetococcia > Magnetococcales > Magnetaquicoccaceae > Magnetaquiglobus. The sequence continues at coordinate 6,773 of JADFZD010000014.1, forward strand.
GCTTGTGCCGCTCGGCCAACTGCATGAAACTCTCACGCGTCAACACATAAAGTTCCACATCCTCGACCACGAGGGCTTCGTTGCCGCGCGGCTTGCCATCCAGAAACGACAACCCGCCAAAGAAGTCCCCACGACCGATGGTGGAGAGATGATGCAACCGGTTGTCGCTCAGATAGGACTGTACGTTCACGCACCCCTTGCGCACGAAATAGATCTCGTTCCCGGCCTGGCCGAACTTGTAGATCAAATCCCCGGCCTTGACCGTGCGTTCGGTGATGCAGCCGCGCAGATCATCGAGGGTATCGTCCGCATGAGTCTTGAACAATTCGATCTCACCGAGAGACAGTGGAGATTGATCCTCATTGCCACGATGACCATCCGTGGACAGAATGGCGTTTTCGACCCATTCGATGGCCGACTCGACGCCGGAAAAAATCAAGGCATTCGAATCCGTGGTAATGCCGGTCTGGTCCAGAAACTCCCGCAAATTCTTGCCATTGGGCAGGGCGGAACGCACATCGCTGAAGATCATCGTGGCGTTGCGCTCCCGCAGACTCTCCTGGATGACATGCAGGGTATGGGCGGCTGTGACATCCATGGAGGTGACCCGGCGGAAATCCAGAATCAGGTAATCCGCCTTTTTGAGGTCCGGTTCCAGCGTGCTGTAGAACTGATAGGTGGTGCCGAAAAAGAGGCTTCCCTGGAGTTCATAAACCACCGCGCGCTCGCCGGTCTGATCGAGCACCATGGTCTCCTCCTCGGAGCGGACGCGACGCGAGGGGAATTCATGGATCGAATAGCGGTTGCGCACCACGGCCCCACCCACCTGTTCGCGCACGAACAGCAGGATGGACAACAGCACACCCACTGCCGAAGCGGCAATCAGGCTGATGGTCAAAGCCACGAGCACCACAGCGATCACGACGGCGAAATCAAAGACCGTATCCTTGGATTTCAAGAACGACAGAGGCTCCTTGTCGATCATGCGCACGCCGACCACAATCAGGATGCCGGCCAGGGAGGCCACCGGAATCCAGGAGATCAGGGAGTTGAGCAGCAGGGCCGCCACCAGGGCGGAGATACCCTCGACGATGCCGGAGATGCGCGTGCGCGCACCACTCACCAGATTGACCAGGGTGGAACCCATCTGACCAGCACCGGCCACGCCACCCACCGCCGAGGAGAACATGTTGGCCACCCCCTGGGCGACCAGCTCGCGGTTGGAGTCATGCCGGCTGCGCGTCATCTGATCGAGCACCACGCAGGTCTTGAGGGTATCGATGGAAAGCAGTGCCGCCAGGGTCAGGGCACTGCCGAACAACTTGGTCAACTGGCTCAAACGCATGTCGCCGATTTCGTTCCAGCGGTTCATGATCGAGTCGAGAAAGCCACCGCCGACCGACCCCAGAGAGCCGATCACCAGTTTGTTGTCCTCCAGGGTCAACATGCTTGGATCGAACGCCGCCGTGACAAAATAGACCACGAGTCCGGCCAGGATGCCAAGGATGGTGCCCGGAACCGCCTTGGTGAATTTGGATCCGAAAGCCATCACCAGCGCGGTGGTGGCGCCGACCGCCAGGGCACGATGGTCCCAACTCGCCGGATTGATGATCGTCTGCCACCAGGGCAGGCCGCTGGTGACACCGAAGAATTTCGGGATCTGACTGCCGATGATGGTAATGCCCACACCGGTCAGGTAGCCGCTGACCACGGTGTAGGGAATGTATTTGATGAGATTGCCCACCTTGAGCATACCGATCATCACCTGGAATGCGCCGGTGAGGATCGACATCACCGTCACCATGAGCACCACGGTGAGCGGTGCGCTATCCTGTTGTACCTGTCCGATGGCGAAGGCCGACAGCAAGGCTGCGGCAGGCGCGCACGGCGCGGTGATGAGCCGGTCGGTGCCGCCGAGCGTGGATGCGACGATCCCCAGGGCAAAGGTGCCGATGATGCCGGCCAGAGCGCCAAACGGAATAAACTCCGGTCCGATCACGCCAAAGATGGTGACCCCAAAGGCGACCGCCGAGGGCAGAGCCACCATCATGGAGGTGACACCGCCCCAGACATCACCGGGGATCTGCAGGCGCTTGAGACGGGAGAGTGGATGGTTGGCAGCAGGCAGCAAGGTATTTTGTAATTTTTCAGTCATGATTTGTGTATTCATGGTTTCGATCTATGGCGATGATCCTGTCAAGAACAGGCGTGAATGTCGAAATCAAACCCAAGGCACCGTAAATATGCGGCATGCTCACCTTTCAGTGGATTTGATGGCGGAATCTCAACCAAAATGCGCTTCCGAATCGGTTCGCGATGGGGTTAACGCGCATCGCGAACCGATCCGGATGGGATCTGACCTGTCAGGCCGCCAACAACTCGGTGGCACGCAACGTGGCACTCGCCACCTGCTCGGAGGTGAGGCGCTGCTTGAGCAGGTTGTGTTCGACCCTGGCGACCTCATCGCCCTGGGAGGCCGCCCGATTCAACCAGGCGAGGGCGCCCACCGGATCGGCGGTACGTCCCAGGCCATCGCGCAGCATGATCGCCAGGTTGATCTGCGCCTGAGGATCTTCCTGCTTGGCGAGCCGCTCGAATGCGACAAAAGCGCGCGCATAGTCCTGCTGTTCGAAACTGCGCACCGCCTCAGAGAAAGCCTGGTCCTGCTCATCAAGAAACAGATCGACAATCGGGGTGAACTTCATGGTATGACTCCTTCTTTTGTGTTTATAGTGGTGTTGCTGGCCCGAAAACCATTGGCCTCGGACCTTGGTGCGTATCATGGAATCACTCCAGGACACGGTAAAATAAACTCAAATTATGGAATAACACACAAATTGATTAAATAAGTGATCATAAACATAGCGCAAAGCGTCACGCAGGCCGCCAGCAAAGGAATCAGCAACATGCCGGCGATGGCACGCAGCCAGAAACGCCAGTCGATGAATTGGGGCCCGTGAATCGAGGCAATGCCGGCCACGGCCCCGGCCAAGGTCTGGTCGAGCGAGAGTGGCACCAGGGGAAATGCCGGAAGGCCAACGGCCGTAAGCAGGGTTTCCAGGGACTCCGAAGCAAAAAGCATTAAGGTCACCCCGGCAGACAAGGTAGCCACGGCCATGCCGAGGGGTGAGAGCGGGATGGATTCAACCGACGGGGCATGACGCTCCTCTTGCACCAGTCGGGCCCCAAGGCCCGCGGCCATGGCAAAGCCTCCAAACAGAAGCAGCAACAGGGTTCCTCGTGCCATCGATCCGGCCTGGTCGCCCCAGGGCATCTCCTGGACCGCCAGGTATGGTCCTGTGACTGCCGCCAGATTGTTGGCCCCCAAGGCATAGGCGGCAAACAGGGAAGCCAGCATCCATGCCTGCCGGGTCAGGGCGTAGCGGGTGAGCAGATGGACCCTGCGACGCGCCAGCCAGAACAATCCGGTCTGATACAGGCTGCGTCCGAGCAGCGCGGCCACGAACGGTGCGGAAAGCCAACCCGCCAGAATCGGGGTAAACCGTATCAGATCGTACGGGCGCGCCTCATGCAACAGTGCGCCGATCAACGTCCCCACCAGGATCTGGACCGCTGGCACCGCATGACCGAGGAACCAGGCTGTTGTCAGAATCAGGGCCGCGACGCCGGTGGTGATCAGTGCCGCGCAGGAGGCATGGAGTTGGCCCGCCATGGCCAGGGCACGACCGCTCCCCTCACCGCTCAGGGTTGCCCCAAGGATGACGAACAGGGCGCAACCCAAAATCGCAGGCACCGGGGAGACGATGCGACGGATGCGGATCGCGCCGCAGGCGCGGGACGATTCATATCGACCCATCAACCAGGCGAACGGCATGCCTCCGACAAAAAAAAGGATGAACGGTGTATCCATGAAAACTCCTGTGCGTCTTCCGATCCCTACTCACACCCCAATCACCGCCGATTCATTCGACCAGAGAGGCATGAGCCAAAGACGAAAGAGCGTACACTACGGTCATGCGCGAACGACTCAGCCAAGCCGTTTCGCCCATGCTTGCACATGAAATCAGGCCGCCCGTTTGATGGCATGCACGGCCAAGGCATCGCACACCTGATCGCCTTGCACAGCCAATTGCCAAATCCGGTCGATGAAGGTCCGTTGATGGATCTTCTGCTCAAGTCCTCGTTCTGCATTAAAAATGTTGGCTTTCAGACGCATGGCGATTTTATGCGCCTCGGCGCCGTGCAATTTGGCCATATGGATGTGATCACGCTGCGATCCGGGATCCCGAAAGAGCGCGCGCGAAGCCATGACACAGGATTCGACGCTCAGGGCGACCTGCTCTCCGAGCAGTTTGATATCCTTGTGGATCTCCTGTGGAAAAACCGGATTTTCGATGGCAAAGTGCTGGAGATTTTCGCCGAATTGGCCGATCAGATTGCCTTGCGCGTGGATCAATCCCACGAAATCGGCACGCACATCGGGAATCAGGATCCACTCCTGAAGTTCCGCCTCGATATGGCGCTTGAGATTCTCCCCGCGGGATTGAATGACGCCGATCTCCTTGACCTTCTGTTGGAACACGGCAGCGTGATTGCCGCCCGCCTCCAGAAAATAGGTAATGCCGGCGCGGAAATGGATATTGGATTCGGAAAGCAGATCGAGAAACTCGTCAAGACGGTTCTCAAGGGCTTTGATGCGTCCGAAAAAGGCGTGCGGGCTGGCTTGCATGGCAACTCGATCCAAATACTTTGCTTGGAAAAGACATGAGAACTCCCCCCCGGGAGTGCGAAACGACATGTCTATCCTTTTCCAGAATTCGTGCCATGCGGGCATTTTGAATTTAATCATTATATATCAATTGTATACGAATAATCCTCCATCGATTTCCCAAGAATTGAGGGTGCAAGAAATTTTTCTCACCATCTGGATTTTATCCAACAAAGTATTGATTTTTATCTAGAAATCATCAATTCAAAATTCCTTGCCTTTACAGGGGGAATCGCCGATCCCAAACAGGTGGACATGGGAACGGTGAAAAGGCTCACCCCCACCCTCATGCAAGGGGATGTGCCCTCCCCCTCCACCTGGCCCTACGGTTCCAAAAGATCTCGCTTTCCCAGAGGGAAGGGTGTATCACTGGTACTCCATCGGTCATGGTTGAATGTGGCAGAACCCAACTTGCATGATCCCGGATCCAGCGGTTGTGAACGCTCAATCGCACCCCTGATTTTGAACGGCGCACCGGCAACGTCCGATCCTGGCCGAACCAACGGCCTGTCACGACATTCCGGACAACAAAAGGAGAATTGTTATGGAGTGGCAAACAATCAAGCCTGTGGAAATTCTGCTGGTTGAGGACAGCCCCGCCGACGTGGAACTCACCCGCGAGGCGCTGGCCGATTCCAAGTTACTCAACCGCTTGCATGTTGTGGAAAACGGCGAAGATGCCATCGCCTTTTTGCGTCGCCAGGGGCGTTACGCCTCGGCCAACAAACCGGATGTGGTGTTGCTGGATCTCAACCTGCCCCGCAAGGATGGCCGGGAGGTGCTGGAGGAGATCAAGGGAGATCCCGAACTCAAGGCCATACCGGTGGTGGTGTTGACCACCTCCCGCGCCGACGAGGATATTCTGCGCTCCTACCAGCTTCACGCCAACTGCTACATCACCAAGCCGGTGGATCTGAACCAGTTTTTCGCGGTGGTGAAATCCGTGGAAAATTTCTGGTTCTCGGTGGTCAAGCTGCCACCTAAAATCGACAGCTTCACCTGACTGTGGATGCGCGTACCTCTCGTACGCCAACTTGAAATCAAGGTATGCGCCGGATTTACGGATACTTATGGGATGGCGCTTGCAGAAAAAAGCATTACAAAAACGAGAAAAAGCAGTGAAAATCGACTTTGTGTGACGACATGAAGAAATACAATCTAGATTTTGATTATAAGAGTAATTTTAATGACAGCAGACCATACGTTACACAGAATCCGACAACCTGGTCATCCGGGTGGCATTATCTGCCGAATGTATAGAACCCCCTGGGACTGGAAATTGTTGACCTGGAAAATGGCCTACAGGTCAGCCGGAAGAGGGTTTGAAAGATTCTCAACGAACGTAGTGCCATTGAGCCTTACATGGCTTTACGATTGGCGCAATTTTTTAAGCCCTCTCCAGAGTGAAACCGCCCCCATCACGGGATACGTAGTTTTTCAACAGTCCGCGCTGCGCATTTTTCGCAAAAGACGCGAAAAACGCTTCTTTTGAAGAGCGCGCCAAAGGCAAAATCAAAACCCTGGGAGATGAATCTCTTAGACCCTCTCGTTTTTCACCAGCAAAAAACGACACATTCCAAGCTGGGTGCGATTTATGGCTCACCCTTCATAAATCACGCCCTGGCGATGGCCAGAGAGCATGATTCGGTTTGGCGGGATATTCAACCTTTTCAGCCTGAAAGCCGGATGCAGGAGCCAAATACAAAAATCACCGCCTGATCGCCACCGGGGTAATCACCCCACGATCGCTGCGCCGACCTGACGCGCCTTGAGGTCATAATCCCCGGAGGCGGTGATGACGACCGGCAAAAAGGTTCCCGGCGCAAAGGGAGTGCGCCCTTCCAGGCGGGTGATGCCGTCGATCTCCCAGGCCTGACCCGTGGTGCGACCGACCAGGCGCGGCACGTGCGCCCCCTCGGACCCATCGATCACCATCTCCATCCGTTGGCCGACCCTGCCGGCCAGCTTTTCACGACTGATCGCCCGTTGCAACGTCATCAACTCGGCGCGCCGCGCCTCGGTGACCTCGACCGACACCTTGTCGGGCAGGGCAAAAGCGGCGGCCTCCGGCTCGTCCGAATAACCGAACACCCCCATGTGATCAAAACGACTTCTGACCACAAAGGCCCGCAACGTGGCAAATTCGGCCTCGCTCTCTCCAGGAAAGCCGGTGATGAAAACCGAACGCAGAACCGCTTCCGGCAGACGACTGCGGATCCGCTCGATGAGTCGGTCCAAGTCGGCGGCGCGCTCCGCACGGCGCATGCGGCGCAGTACGCCGTCATCGGCATGCTGCAACGGCAGATCGAAATAGGGAAGAATCCGCTCCGAGGCGGCGATGTGATCGAGCAACCGGTCGGTGATCAGGGTGGGATAGAGATACATCAGGCGGATCCAACGCACCCCTGGAATCCGCTCCAACCGGTTCAGAAGATCGACCAGACTCAATCGTGGGGTCAAATCCCGTCCGTAGAGCGTGGTATCCTGCGACACGACGATCAACTCGCGCACCCCGCCAACGGCCAGGGCTTCGGCCTCGGCGACGATCTCCTCGGGCGGACGCGAACGAAACGGACCACGCAGACGGGGGATGATGCAGAAGGTGCAGGGATTGTCGCACCCCTCGGCGATCTTCAGGTAGGCCACATGCGGCGGGGTGGTCAGCAGACGAGGCGCCTTCTCGGAGATGAGGGAAAAATCCGCCGCCGGCATGGGGCTGATGGGAATGGCAAGTCGCTCCAAAAGATGATCATGTCCCGTGGTACCGACCAGCAGATCGATGGCCGGGATCTCCTCGCGCAGCTTTTCTCCGTGCCGCTGCGCCAGGCAACCGGTGACGATCAGCCGTTTACCCGGATGCGCCGCCTTGAGGGCCGCCATTTCGGCGATGGCCGCGCGCGATTCGGCTTCGGCATCGGCCTTGAAACCGCAGGTATTGACCAAAAGGATGTCGGCCTGTTTCGGATCGCTGGTGGGCTCGTGACCAGCCTCCAGGAAACGCCCCAGCAACCGTTCGGCATCCACCACGTTTTTCGGACATCCCAGGGAGATCAGACCCACCTTGGTGCGTTTTTCACGCAGATGGGCACCCCGACCAGAGGGAGCCGGAGAGCTGCCACCCTCCCTCGATTCGGACGCACGTTTGTCAAAAGCGCGCCTTTTCCAATCCGCACGCACGCATCACTCCCGGAAGTTGGTGAACTGCAACGGCATCTCGTAACCGGCGGCCTTGATGCTGGCGATCGCCTCCTGGAGATCGTCGCGCTTCTTGCCGGTGACCCGCACCTGTTCGCCCTGGATGGCAGCCTGTACCTTGAGTTTGCTTGTCTTGATTCCGGCCACGATCTTTTTGGCAAGCTCGGCATTCACCCCCTGGCGCACGGTGATCTGCTGGCGTTTCGTGCCACCGGAGGCCGCTTCGACGGTGCCGTAATCGAGCACCTTCAAATCCACCTTGCGACGCACCAATTTCTCTTTCAGGACATCCAGCACCTGATCAAGTTTGTAATCGTCGTCCGCATGCACCTTGATCACCGACTCTTCGCGCTCCACTTTGCATTTGGAGCCGCGAAAATCATAACGGGTGGCGATCTCCTTGACCACTTGATTGACCGCGTTGTCCACTTCCTGCAAATCCACTTCGGATACCACGTCGAACGAAGGCATGAGGCACACTCCGGTTGTCATCACTAAAAAACGGTTTGGACAGGGGTCGAAGAACTCGCGCCCTGCCTGATCAAATGGCTGCGCAATCTGGCGGACCATCCATGGCCCGCATCGGCTGTTTGGCCCTTGCCAAACAGCCTCTAGGGGGTCTTGTCCGAGTACTCGACCACATCCACCCCCTTGGGCACCTCGAACCGGAATCGTTCCGCCGGAATCTCGGAGTTGACGCGCCAGGAGCGAAACAGAATCCGCGAACGGTTGTTCAGGGAGTCCTCGACCACGAAGTCGCTGATCTCCTCTTTTTTAGGATCCAGGGTGATGGCGATCCAGCGCAGCGATCCCGCCTGGAGCGGCGTGAGCACCACGGCGGGCCGATCCTCCGCCTGACCGGGGATCACCTCCCAGGTGAAGCTCTCTTCGAGCCGTTTGCCGGAGATCAAGAATCCCGCCGGACTTTTGTCGAGGCGCGCCGTGGTGGAGCGGGTCACCTGTTTGAGATCCGGTTCGTAATACCAGACCGCACGACCATCCGAGACAATCAATTGCTTGTACGGTGCGGTGTAGTCCCAGCGGAATTTACCGGGTCGGGCGGCCAGGAACAACCCACGACCGTCACGCGCCTCGGCGGCGTCGCCCTTGAGGAGTTGCTGTTCGAACTCGGCCTCGATGGTGCGCAGGCGGTCCATGAAGGCCTGCAGGCGCTGCACCTCCGGGGGTTTGGCTGGCGTCTGACCGAAGGCGCTCAGGGGGGTGGCGCCACACAAAGCCACGGCGCACAAACCAAGCAACGTGCGACGCATCCGATTGATGGGCGGGCAATTTCTGTCTTGAAAAAGAAAATTTGGCATAAATTTCGCATTCTTTACGGTGTGTAATCATTCCCAATTTGGGGAGCGTCAATAGGCCCATGCCGCCACGAACTGCACATCACATGGAAATGAACGACCTGCCCGAACTTCTTTTTCGCGATCATCCGGAGAGTTGGGACGAACCGGATACCCTGATCGTCGGCGAACCGGTGGTCGAGATGCTGGATTCGACCGTTTCATCCGCATCGTCGCATGACGATCTGGCCGTGGTCATGGAGGATCTCGCGGGCTGGCTCTCCAGACAGATCGCCGTGGAGGTGATAGCTTACTGGAATCCTCGTCTTGGGAAAAGCCATTTGCTCTCCCTGGCCCCGTCCGAAGAGAACGGAGCCCTGCCCGAGTTGATCCGGGGAGTAATCGATGGCCCCTTGCCACGCATTCGACATTGGCGACGCCGGAGCTGGAGTTTCCATCTCTGGATCGGGCCGCCACTCGACGGGTGGGACCGGCTGCTGATCGTCGAGAAGGGGGGCGCCCTGGATGCCGACGGATGCAATGTCCTGATTCAGGATGCCGCGCGTCACTTCGGTGCCGCTTTGCACAGCGCCCCCATGCCTGCGGCCTGACCCCCATCCAATGCGCATGCGTCTGGCCCGCTCTTGGAGCTGACCCGTTCGCTCGCGGCCCTGGCATGAGCCGGACCTCAGGTAGTCACAAACGCCGTCTTGCTCCTGCGAAGATCTCTTCAAACGCCGCTCAGCCCGACACCCGAGCCAAATCCTGCTCCTCCCCTTTTTTCAAAATCTCCCTGGCCTGCTCAAAAACCGTGGCGGGATAGAATCCCGCCTGCCGCTCGGTACGAATCCGTTCGACAAAGCGATCCATCTCCCCCGGTGCCGCCGTGACGCTGGTGAAGGCCCCACCGGCCAAACGCCCCTCGGGTGACAACGCCACGCGAAAGGCCGGATCATGCCAGCCCCCCCCGCGCGCAACGGGACGCATCCACTGGGTGGATCGCTCCAGAGAGGCCGGGAGGTGGGGCCGTCCGGATGCGGAATAGAGCACCAACTGGGGTGATGCCGGTCGTTCCTGCGGCTCAGGCAGGGTATCCGGAAGGGTTGCGCGCAGCAGTTCGGCCAGACGCACCACCACGTGGGTCAGCGTGACGCGCACAGCCTGCAAGCACCAGCCGCTCCCCTTCGAATCCATGGCCTGGTCCGCTGCAATGGCCGCGTTCTCCACGGAAGCCTCCCCGGCGGAAGGCCGGACAGAGGGGATCTCGGTCTTGAATGGTGAGGCGGATGCCGCACCATTTGGCCCGGCGATCCGCTTCAGCGACGATCCAAGCCAGTCAAGGGAGGTCTGAAGCCAACGCTCCGGAAAGATCATGTCGTGATGCCTCGCGTGCGGCGTGCGACGGATGGATAAAGAATGCGCAACAACGCCTGAAAGTCACGTTGCGCCTCGCTGCGAAGCCGTGGACGCGCCTCGCTGTGTCAAAGCCGGACGCGCCTCGCTGTGTCAAAGCCGGACGCGCCTCGCTGTGTACATACCGTTAATAACCTGCCCAACCAGGGTCGTCAAGAGGCGAGAAAACGGATGCACGTCCAGACGCGCCGCCGTCCACGCCGGACAACCCGCACGATACCTCCGCCTCCCGCTCCAGGGCCTCGCGCCAAACCCCTACCCCTCCCGCTCCAGGGCCTCTCTCAACCCCGGAACGGCGGACTGGAAGGCTTGTACCGCCGCCGAATGCAGACGCACCGCCGGCAAGGTATCCCCGGACCGTGCCGCCTTCTCGATCACCGCGCACAACCCGGAAAGCGCCATGGCCCCCACCGTGGCGCTGTTGGATTTCAAGGCGTGCGCCGCACCCCGCACCACCTCATCCTCATTCTTCATCCCTGCCCGCTCGATGCGCTCCAGCAAACCCGGCGTGCTGGACAAAAACTCCTCGATCACCAAGGCAAAGGTGCCCGGAACCCCCTTCATGGCCTCCCAGAAACGCTCCAGCACCCCCACATCCAAAGCCACCCCCTTCACCCCCTCCTCGGCAACGCACGCCGGTGCGCCGGCATCCTCCTCCTGACCCCGCCGCAACAACCACTGGGACAACTTGGTCATCAGGGCATCCCACAACACCGGCTTGGCCAGATAGTCATCCATTCCAGAGGCCAGACAACGCTCCCGATCCCCTTGCATCGCATAGGCGGTCATGGCCACGATGGGCAGATGACGCCCACCATGCCGTTCACGCTCGCGAATCGCCTGACAGGTAGCAAAACCATCGAGTTGCGGCATCTGGCAATCCAGAAACAGCAGCTCAAAACTGGACTGTTGCAGGATATCCAACACCTGCCTGCCATCCTCGGCAAAGGTGACCGTCAGATCGAACCGCTTGAGCATGCCGCGCAGCACCGCCCGGTTGATCGGATCATCCTCGGCCACGAGAATCCGCGCCCCGCGGGCCAGATCCGGATCGACCAGCTTGCCATCCACCGCCCCCACGGCACTCTCCGGCGGATCGCAAATGCGCATCGGCAACACGACCACGAAGCGACTCCCCTCCCCCGGCTGGCTCTCCACCTCGATCCGACCACCCATCAACTGCACGAGCTTGCGACAGATCGCCAAACCCAGTCCGGTGCCGCCAAAATGGCGCGTGGTGGAACGATCCGCCTGCTCAAAGGCCTGAAACAGACGGGCAAACTGCTCCTGACTGATCCCCACCCCGGTATCGCGCACCTCGATTCGTAACGCCCGCTCCAACACCGCGTCGTTGGCCAGCGTGGCACTCAAGGTCACACTCCCCTCACGGGTGAACTTCACCGCATTGGAAAGCAGATTCACCAGCACCTGCCGCAGGCGCGTCGGATCGCCAAGAACCCAATCCGGCAGTGTATCGGCGATGCGCGGTTGAAAGGCAATCTGCTTCTTGCCGGCAAACCCCTTGAACAGCACCACCAGATCGTTCAATAACCCGCGCAAATCCAGAGGGATCGACTCAAGATGCAGCTTGTCGGCCTCGATCTTGGAGTAGTCGAGCACATCATCGACAATCGTCAACAAGGCGCGTCCAGAGTTGAGAATGGCTCGGGCATATTCCTGTCCGCTCTCCGGCATCTCGATGTCGGAGAGCAGCTCTGCCAGTCCCAGGATGCCATTGAGCGGGGTGCGGATCTCATGGCTCATGGTGGCCAGAAAGGCACCCTTGGCCTTGTTGGCCTCTTCGGCCTCCTGATGGGAGAGGATCAACGCCCTTTTGCGCGCCTGCAGGGTCAGATGGGTCGAAACACGGGCCGCGACGATCGCCGGACGGATCGGTTTGGCGATAAAGTCCACTGCCCCCACCTCAAATCCCCTGGCTTCGTCCTCCTCGGAGTCCATGGCGGTGATGAAGATCACTGGAATATCCGCCAGATGGGGTTGACTCTTGATGCGCTCGCACACCTCGAAACCGTTCAAGCGCGGCATGACGACATCCAGCAGAATCATGTCCGGGAAAGGAGCCACAGACAGCTTCTTCAAGGCCTGCTCCCCGGAGGTGGCCACGAACACCTGCGCCAGATATTTGAGCGCACCCCCCAGAACATGCAGATTATGCTGCTCGTCATCGACGATCAGAATACGTGGCAGATTGGCATGCGTCATTCCAACTTCTCCTTGCGCGCATTTTCCGTGAATCGCTCCCTGACCGCCCAGCGCATGGTGGCCAGTGTTGCAAGCGCCTCCTCATTGGAAAACGCGGCGACACGGTTCTCCAAACGGGCGAACAGGGTGCTCTCGTGACCGGCCAACGCCTCAGCCAAGGCCGGCAACCGCTCCGAGGCGCTAAAATCACCGGTTTCCAACAACAGGGTCAACTCCTTGTAACAGCGCTCGAACGCCTCGACATCGATCCCGCCGCTCAGGGTGCCCGATGCCTCGGGAGGAGGCAACGGGGCCAGGTGTGCCAATCCGTCCAGAATCCGCTCCAACTCCCGCGCCACCCCCTCGACCTCGGACTCCCCAGCCTCGCCGCGCACCAGAGCGGCATCCAGCACGCGGGCACGGGCACCCAACTCCAGCATCCCGAGGTTGCCGGACAACCCTTTCAAGGCATGCACCTTGGTTTTGAGACGCGCCAGACCACCCCGGATCAACTCTCCGCGCAACTCGTCCGGCATGACCCGGTAATCCATGGCAAAAGCATCCAGCGAATGGCGCAAAAGACGCCGGTTGCCATGCACCAGACGCAACGCGCGCTTCCAATCGATCCCCGGCAGTGTCGCCTCCTCGTCATCCGGTTCACTCGCATCTTCCACATGCACCGGGGCCGGTGGACTCTCCGTCATCTCCCGCTCAGGCAGCCATTGGACCAGTTTGGCAAAAAAGCGTTCCGGTTCCAATGGTTTGGCCAGATGATCGTTCATCCCGGCCTCCAGACAAGCCAAACGGTCCTCGGCCATGGCATGGGCGGTCATGGCCACGATCGGCCAATCCGCGCGTCCCGGCAGATTGCGTATGGCGCGGGTCGCCTCCAGACCGTTCATGCCCGGCATCTGGATATCCATGAGAATCAAATCGAACGTTTCCAGAGAGGACAACTCGACCGCACGCTGACCGGAACCGGCCACGCTCGCCTCGATCCCATACCCCTCCAGAAAGGCACGGGCAATCTGGCAGTTCAAGGCGACATCATCCACCAGCAGCACCCGCGCACCACGCAGACGGGCAAGATCCTGCGCATCGGGCTTCCATGCCTGGCCGGGACGCGCGGCCATCAGGCGCCTGTCCACCTCCCCATCCCAGGACTGACCACGTGACCAGGGCAACAACACCACAAAGGTGCTCCCCTCACCTATCGCACTCGTCACATGAATCCGGCCACCCATGGCCGTCACCAGCCGCTCGCAGATCGCCAGACCCAACCCGGTTCCGCCATGTTGACGCGCATGCGAGATGTCAGCCTGCTGAAACGGCTTGAAAAGCTTGGCC
>JADFZD010000150.1 GCA_015232705.1 Magnetococcales bacterium
TATTGGTTCATACGGTGAATTGTAAGATACCGAAGTTACCTTGTTGGTAATGAGGCTTTCTTCCGATTTGCCAGTTGGAAAGAGGTTGCCGCAGGTGATTGCCCGTAACTGTCGGATCTAGGATCATCCGTCACACTGGAGTTCCCGGGGTTGTGTTGCCGGATTTTGTGGGCAGATAGAACTGAATGGACTGATTTGTTGGAACGTCATTCCCGCGAAAGCGGTCATCCAGGGTTTGGGTAATGGCATCTGGATACCCCATTCACGCGGGCATGACAGCTGTCGAATGAACACAGTTTGCCTACCAGGTCCAAGAATGGTTGGTGGTGTGAATGATCTGTGTCGAATCGGTTCTGCCAGTTCAGATGGCCCGGTTTTATGAAGATGATCCGTAAGAGAGGTCATTTATGATTCGCGTCGTCATCGCCGATGACAGCCTGATGGCCCGTCAGATTCTCAAGCAAATTCTTGAGGATGCCGGGGACATTGCGGTGGTGGGTGAGGCAGCCAACGGTCTCCAGGTCGTCGAGATGGTGCGTGTGCTCAAACCGGATTTGGTCACCATGGACTTGGAAATGCCGGTGATGGGTGGGCTTGGGGCCATTCAGGAGATCATGTGCGCCAAGGCGGTGCCGATCCTGGTGGTAAGCAGTGCCGCCGACGCCCGCGAGGCCCTGGAAGCCACCATGCTTGGCGCCCTGGATGTGATCGAAAAACCGGGATTGGCCTGCGAGTCGGCTGCTCACTTCGTGGACAAAGTGCGTCTGCTGGCCGGCGTATCCGTGGTGACGCGTTTGAAGCCGAAAACCAGCGTCCCCAATCCCTATGCCGTTCCTTTGTCCCATGATGCCTGTCATCCATTCATCTATCCGCGACTTTTTGCCATCGCCTCCTCCACGGGTGGTCCACAGGCTCTGGCCAGGATCCTCTCCGCGCTGCCGAGCGATTTTGCCTGTCCAATCCTCATTGCCCAGCACATCTCGGACGGTTTTGCCGGAGGTTTGGTTGATTGGCTTTCCACCGTGACACGTCTGCCGGTACGATTGGCCGGGGAGGGCGACACACCCCAAGCCGGGGTGGTGCACATCTCCCCTTCCGAGAAACACCTGACGGTCACCCCTCAGCGCCGACTGACCCTCACACAAAGGAGCGATGGCGACATCTATCGCCCGAGTTGTGACCGAATGCTCACCTCTGCCGCCGAGGTGTTCGGTGCGCGCGCGGTGGGGATCATTCTGACCGGCATGGGCAGTGATGGCGCGTCAGGCATGCTGAACATCCATCGCAGAGGTGGGATCACCATGGCCCAGGACGAACAGAGCTCCCTGATCTATGGCATGAACCAGGTTGCGATTCTGACCGGTGGGGTACAGAAGATCGTGCCACTGGAGTTGATCGCCCCGGAGATGGTCCGATTGGTCCATGCCGACTCGCCACGGGTGGAGGGCGGTCGATGACTCTGGATCTCACCCCTTTCAAAAGTCTGATCAAAAACGGCTGCGGTCTGATTTTCGAGGGCGGCAACGAGGCCATTCTCGCGTGCGTGGTGAACGAGCGCCTCGCCAGCCTCAAGCTGTCCCCGGGCGGTTATCTGGATCGTTTGCGTCAGGGTGGCCTGGAGTTCCGGGAACTGATCAACCGTTTGACCATCAACGAAACCTTCTTTTTCCGCGAACCCGAGCAGATCCAGTTTCTGGTGGATCGACTGGTGCCCCGTTTTCTCTCGTCACGTCAGAATTTCTATCCGCCGCGCATTCTGAGCATGGGCTGTTCGTCGGGCGAGGAGATCTATTCCGTGGTCATGGCCCTGATCGCACGTTACGGCGAAGTGGGCAGATCGCTTTTTAGATTTGCAGGATGCGATATTGACAGCGTTATTCTGGCCAAGGCCAGACGCGGTTGTTACTCCGAGTTCTCTTTTCGAGGCGTGGAGAGCCATTGGCGCGAAACGTTTTTCACCAAGGAAGGGCCGCTTCATTGTCTGCACGAGCCGATCAAACGCGCGGTAACTTTTCACGAATTCAACGTGGTGAACGATCCGATTCCGGGTGCGTTGCAGGGGATCGATATCCTCTTGTTTCGCAATGTCTCGATCTACTTCGACACATCGACGCGCCTGAGCGTGTTGCAGCGCCTCACCTCGATGCTGAACGAAAATGGGGTATTGATCGTTGCGGCATCGGAAACGCTGGCCAACAATTTGGGGGTTCTGCATCTGGTGGAAGAGGACGGTTTCTTTTATTTCACGAGATCCGATTCCCAACCGACGACCTCCCAACCCCCTCCCCTGTTGCCGCTGCACAGAGACGCCCCACCCTCGAAGCCAGATATCCTGACAGTGCTGGAAGTGGCGCGACCGCAACCGGAGAAGGCATCCTCAAACCATGCCGCTTCTGGCAAGGAGATTCCGGGGGAGATTGCACCCCTGGAGATTGACCAACTTCGGCGTCTGGTGGATGAAAAACAGCTCGATCAAGCCAGTTTGTCGATTGAGTCTGTACTCTCCCGCGATCCTGGCCATCCTGGTGCCGCGCTGCTCAAGGCCCACCTGTTGATCGAGCGTCGCGCATTCGCGGAAGCCGAGTCCATGGTTCGCATGGTGCTCACCAGGGATCCGGAATTCATCGATGCCCTTTTTCTTCTGGGCGTGGCCGCGAAATGGCAAAAAAAGCCGGACGAGGCGATCCAGTGGTTCAAGCAGACGGTCTATCGGGCGCACCACTGCTGGCCGGCCCACTATCATCTGGCCGAACTGCACCGTTTCGGCAACGAAATCGAACGGGCGCGTCACGGGTATCGGGTGGTGTTGCAACTGCTCTCCAATGGTGGCTTGGAGAATGGCCTGAGAGTCGTCCCATCCGGTTTGCCGCTGGCAGAGATACGCTTTCTATGCACGCACCAACTGGAAAGGATGCAAACGGCTCGTCCGTTCTCTGGAGTCACGGCAAGCCATGGCCCTTGATCTGAAAAAATTCATCACCCGCTTCGTGGAAGAGGCCCGCGATCATCTGCGCCAGTTGGGTGAGGGGGTTGCGAGCCTTGAGGCAGGTGACTCCGGGGTGGTGCATGCCATGTTCCGATCCGCGCATACGATCAAGGGTTCGGCGCGCATGCTCAAACTGGATCCGATTACCGAAACCGCCCATCGGGTCGAGGATCTGTTCTCCAACCTTCGCGATGGCAAGAGTCGGTTTCATCCAGAGATGGGCCTCGTTTTGCAGCGTGTCCTGGATCATCTGGCCTCCCAGGTGGACATTCTGGCCGAAATCCCGGATGGCGCCCGACTGCCCCCTCCTGATGCGGTTCTGTTGGCCACCCTGATCCGACTGGCATCTGCGGAGAGCACTCCGGCCATGTCTTTGTCCGCCTCCGATGCTCCGGCCAATGCGCCATCGGTTTCTCAGGGGGTGCCGGACGCCTCCACGTTCTCTGCTTCGCACGGAACGGTTGTCTCCTCCCAACCCGTGGAACCACACCTCGCCCCCTCACCCGCACCAGCCTTCGTGTCTCCTGCCGCCGTAGTGTTGCAATCGGCCATACAGGAGGGGCCGCGCGAGGAGCCGCGTCTGAAAAACGTCGAGACGGTACGGGTACGATTGGAAAAACTCGACGAATTGATCAAGCTCATGGGCGAGTTGCTTTCGAGTCACGCCCGCATGCGCCAGAGGCTGGTCGAAGTCGCCGCCCTGGAACGCTCTTTTTCGGTCAACAGCATGGATTCCGGGGTGTCCAACGCCCTGCATCCCTTTGCCGCACGCTTGCGCGAGGATGTGCTCGATCAGGAGTCCCTGATGACCGAGTTGCACGACAAGACTTTGATGATGCG
>JADFZD010000151.1 GCA_015232705.1 Magnetococcales bacterium
CCGTTTGAGATGCTCAGGCGTGTGCTGCCGGCAAGCATGGATTTCTTTAAGATCGAATCGCATGGGTTGGAGGTTTTGGCTTTCGTGACCAACCTTTGTGTGGATTGTCTGATGTGGATCGTGGTGCCGGTCACGCTGGGGCTGGTCTATCGCTGGTTGCGGGAGTTTGGCCCAGAGGATACCGATGAGATGGAGCCTGAGGGGATTGCGCCGGGTTGACGGGCGGTGACGGCGGCCCGAAGCGTGTGACGGTCAGAAAAGAAACGGCCTGCTTCCAATCTATGGGAGGCGGGCCGTTTCTTTTTGTTTAGCAAGGTTTTGCGTACCGGACAGGGCGCGCATGCGCTCAGCGGGCACGGGAGGGCATAAGACGCAGACCGTCTGGGCGGAAGGTGTCGATCAACTGCTTGTGGACCTTCTCCACGACCACCAGCAGGCGCCGCAGTTCGGATTCGGCGAGGCGGTGCAGTGCGGTCAGTTGTTCGAGCAACGCCAATTCCGTGTCGCTCAGACGGCTGAGGATGCGTTTGAATTCGGTTTCGGACAGGCCGAGGAGTTCGATTTGATGCAGGGTCTCGTTGATGCGTTGTTTCATGGTGACGCTCCATGGGACAAAGTGACGTGACAGAGATGGGAAGGCCCTCTCTCTCATCGTTCTTACCGTGGAGCACCTTGGTGCGTAAGACGGCAAGAAGTGAGGTTGAGGACACCGGATGAAACGGTGTAAAGCAAAAACAGGACCAAAATTTGGAGGGAAGGACGGCAGGAGGGACAGCGTAGGATAAACTCCACCTGAACGTATCTATCGGAGATTCTTGATCGGGAGTTGAGTTGAAAATGATCCCCCCGAAAAAATGGATCGGGTCCACGGTTCTGGCGGGTATTCGGGCAGGATGCCGGGCAGTGCGTCGGAGAATCGGCTTCATCCCCTGGCTTGCGCAGTGCAGATTTATTGAAAATCAAGAATTTAATCTTCTAAAAAATCAGACATAAACTACCCCTTATCGGATTTATCGGTTTATTTGTATTACTACTTTAGCAAAAAGAAATACTGTATGAATTACTGATAAAATCAACCAACCAGGAAGAAATCAACTTTGTCAAGTTGATTTCTTCGAATAAAAAAGTGGAAAAACGCATTTTTTTGGTTAAGATTGTCTTCATTCGGGTCGATAAGCAGGGCAAGACGAACTGGAGATGGTTTGTTCCGGTTCAAACAAATCAACTTGCTGCGCCCTTTGTTCAAGCAAAGCATGCGCGACACCATCCATTTGTCAGGAGTTCTGAATCATGGCGATTTCCATCAATACCAATATGGCTTCGATTTTGGCGTACAAGGGGTTGCAGTCCACCAGTAATGCGCTGGCGACGAACATGCAAAGACTGGCCACGGGCCTGAAAATAAATTCGGCCAAGGACGATGCCGCTGGCCTCGCCGTCGCGACCCGGATGACAAGCCAGATTCGTGGCGCCAATCAGGCGATTCAGAATGTGAACGCCGGTGCCTCCGTGGTCGATGTTGCCATGGGCGCTCTCAACGAAACCCTGAACGCCATTCAGAGCATTCGCGACATCGCGGTGGAGGCTGCGAATATCACCAGCACCAACGATCTGACCGCCCTCGACAACACGGTCACCGAACTGAAATCGACGATCGACAACATTGCCAACAACACCAAATACAACAACATCGCCCTGCTCGATGGCACCTTTTCCGCCGAAACTTTTCAGATCGGTCCCGGCAGCACGGATACCATGTCCGTCACCTTTGCCGCCACTTCGAGGGATGCCACCAACCTCGGGATTACCGGCGACGCGACCACCGCTGCGAACGCCACCACGCTGATGGGACAGGCGGACACGGCGATCACGACCGTCAACACGCTGCTCGCCACCCTGAGTGGATACAGCAGCCGTTTCGAGGCGATCGCCAGTACGCTGGGCAGCTCGGTGACCGGTATGACCGCCTCCCGTTCAGCGATCATGGATGCCGACATTGCCGTGGAGTCGGCCAACATGACCAAGAATTCGATCATCCAGCAGGCCGGTGTCTCGGTATTGGCTCAGGCCAATCTGCAGCCGAAACTGTTCCTCAAGCTTTTTGAGTGAGGCGGAGATTCCGTGTGGGGCCGGAGGGAGAGAATTCTCTCCGGCCTGATTGGGGGATTGGATTTGATCTGGGAGATCAGGGGGCGAGTTGGTTGAACAGTTCGGCCAGCTTTTGGGCCTGGAGCCGTCTTGAGTAGCTGGCGACCACAGTTGGATCCGGCAGTTGCGGGGTGCCGGCGCGGAGTTGTTGCAGGAAGGGGATGAGCGCGGCCTCGATGGCCGTTTCGTCGTTCAAGGAGGTGATCGACGCCAGACCCGCCTCGCGCAGGATGCGTGCCGAATCGCCATGGGCTCCGGTGAGTGCCAGAATCGGACGCCGGGCGCGCAGATATTCAAAGAGCTTGGCAGGGATAAGGTGATCAAATCCTTCGCCCTGAAACAGCAGCAGGCCATCGACCTGGAACATCTCCTGGATCGCCTGGAGATAGGGCAGGGCAGGGGCGGTGGCAACCATGTCGCTCAAACCGCGCTTTTTGATCATGGCCTGAATGATTTCGTCGTGGGCCGTGGCGCGAAGAATGATTCGCAGTCCGATGCGATCCGTGCGGTTCTCATCGTGCGAACCGATCATCCCCTGGCGACGCAACGCCTCAAGAACGTTGAGGAACGCGCCCGGATTGCGTTCATCCCCGCCGGTGTAGAGTGTGCCGCCATGCACCAGCGTCAGAGGCTCCTGGTTGGGGAGAAGGGGCTTGGACAGAGGGTCGCAGCGCCGGAAGCTCTTTTCGTCGAAGCCGTTGAGGATGATCGCCCATTTCTCTGCCGGGATCTCCGGGTAGCGGGTGCTCAGGAAACGTTGCAGTCCTGGTGTGGTGACTGCGATGCGCGTGCACAGGTGAATGCTCATTTTTTCCAGTCTGGCAAAGGCTTTTTTGAGCGACGGATCGGTCGGATGCTGACCGGTGACCAGTGGATCGCGCAGATCCGTCACCCAGGGAATCCCGGTGAGACGATGCAGGGTTCGGGCGATCAGCAGTGCCGTGGGAATGGGATAGGTACTCCAGATTACCTGGGGGCGGTGTTTGAGGATCAGTCTGAGTCCCTGGAGCACGGCTCCGGGATACCAGCTCGACCAGCGGTCCGGCCAGGCCGTCAGGCGGGCGTAGCGTCCGCGAAACGCCAGATGACGCCCCGCATCCAGAGCCCAGACCCGTTGCACCCGGATATCCGGTGGGATCTCTTCCATCCGTGCCGGATCGATTCGTTCATGCGTCCTGGGATGGGTGGTCAGAATGATTGGCTCCCATCCGAACTCCGGCAGGTCGCGCGAAAAGCTCAAGGCGCGATGGGTGCCACTTGCCAGGGCTGGAGGATAGTGAAAGGCGATCATCAGGACGCGTTTGTTCATGGTACTCCCCAGGGATGCTCCCAGGTTCGGGGGTGATGGGGTTTTTCCCTGTTTGTCAAAGTTCGGCACGGTATTCTCATCCCTCGTTTTGTCCACCCTTCCCTGGCGCGGATCTCGCGAAGAGGCTCCAACAGTATGGTAGAGCTCAGGGGGGCTTTCCTTACATTCTGCACGCATGTGGTTCCTGCCCAAGATTACCGGAATTCACCGCCCTTTTCCATGTTCCTTTAACGAATCACGTTTCAGAAGCTCTCATAGGCTGATTGGTGATGGACAACCAACCGATGCAGGCCATGTGATCACGCGTGGTTCGAGATTTTCGAACCATGGGCGTTTGGATCTGCCAGAGAT
>JADFZD010000152.1 GCA_015232705.1 Magnetococcales bacterium
CACCAAACTGCTCAGTCTCTTCATTCTGGGCATTGGCAACATCTTCCTGGCGATCCTGGTGTTCGCCATCGGTCTTTTGGCGGTGCAGCTCAAAGATTTGATGCGTCATAGGCTCTTCTGACGCGCCTGCTCGGATGAGATCGACCCGAGTCAGGTTGGCATCGACGTAACACCAGGCCGCCAAGGATGGCGATGCCGTTGAGAATCATCCGGCAGCGTCGTTGGCAACGGGCGTATTGGGGGGGAGTGGTTCTCTTCAACCATGGAGGCTGTCTGGTGATTCCATGCATGAAATCACCGTAACAATTCAGGACCCCCGACAGTCGCGAGGTCCAGGGGCCAAAGGCCCTCGAACCCCTTCCGTAAAGACGACGTATCCCGTGATGGTGATGGCTTAAACCGCACCCATCACGGGATACGTCGTTTTCCAACAGGCCGCGTGCACGATGTGGGAGTCGTTTCCAAAAAACGGAAACGACTCCCACGAAAGCGGCGCGCAGCGCATTTTTAGCAAAAGACGCGAAAAATGCTTCTTTTGAAGAGCACGGTAAAGTCACAATCAAAACCCTGGGAGATGAATCTCCCAGACCCTCTCTTTTTTTTCACCCGTAAAAACGACACATTCCAAGCTGGGTGCGGTTTAATTGACCTCCTCCTCGTCAGCCCCCATCCCCAGAACCTCAAACAACCGCCGCAAAAGCTTGCGCGCTTCCAGAAAATCCAACCGGTCCAAACAATCGCTCAATTCTCGAATCAAACCGGAAAAATCGTTTTCCGGAGATACGCCAACCTCCAACATCGGTCGCAAACGCTCAAAAAGTATACATGCATCGAAATCCTGCTGAATCAACATCGGCTCCATCTGACGCATCAACCCCTCCGCCGCATGGGTATCGAATCGACCCCGCTGGTCAGCCTCACCCACATCCGCCGATCCCTCACGCCACGCCCAGGCACGCACCTCGCCCACCAGATGCTCCAAGGCCCGCTCCAGATCCACCAACAACAACGACCATGCCGCACTCACGGATCCCGCGCGTAACGCCATCTCCAACGCCCGAGCCGATTCAAACACCACCTTGGCCGAAAGATTGCCCGCCATTCCCTTCAACGAATGAACCAGTTGCAAGGCACGGGTCCGATCCTCGGCATCGCCACTCTCCAACCATTGACGCAACCGGGTTATCGACTCCTCCTGACCACAAACGAACTCCTTCAACAACATGCGCGCCAGCTGCTCATTCTGATTGACACGGTCCAAAAGCTCTTCAACCGCAATGCTGGTCAATCCCTGAAAAGCGCTGCCAGCTTCCATGGCTACAGGCGTCTTGAAAACGCTGACGCGACTGGCGCGCGGCGCAATCCAACGGGTGAGCAACGCAAAAAGCTGTGCGGAGTCGATCGGCTTGGTGATGTGATCGTTCATGCCCGCATTCAGGCTCTCCAGGCGATCCTCATGCATGGCATGGGCACTCATGGCCAGTATGGGCAACTCTCGCCAACGCGTATTGGCACGCAACGCGCGCGTGGCCGAGAGACCATCCATCACCGGCATCTGAATATCCATAAGCACCAAATCAAAGTCGCTGCGCTCCAGCCTGTCCAGCGCCTCTTGACCATTCCCCACGCATGCCACGACCAAACCCACCCCCTTGAGCAGCGCTTCGGCCACCTGACGGTTGATCGGTTGATCCTCGACAAGCAACACCCGCGCCCCACCCAGATGATGCACCAAAGCCTCACGGCTCATGGGCACACGACGTTGCATGGTCACGTCACGCGCGGGAGAGGGTTCATCGGTGGGTTGACCAGGCTCCAAAAGCACGGTGAAATGAAAAGCACTGCCTCGACCTGGAGCACTCCGAACCCAGATGCTTCCTTCCATCATCTCCACCAGGCGCTTGCAGATCGCCAATCCCAGACCTGTGCCCCCAAAGCGACGGGTGGTGCTCTCATCGGCCTGAGTGAAGGGTGTAAACAGGGTCTGCTGCTTTTCTGGAAGAATACCAATCCCTTCATCCATCACCCGGAATTGAATCCGCTCCTTGCCGCCGGATACCCTGCCAAGCGCCTCGACACTCACCGTGATCCGTCCGCGTGGCGTGAATTTGACCGCATTGCCCACCAGGTTGAACAACACCTGTTGCAGTCGCAGAGGATCACCAATCAGCCATTCGAGCTTGCGCGGAGGATCCATGATGTCCAGACGCAAATCCTTATCCACGATGTTGGGCGCAAAGAGATCCGCGACATCCGCCAAAAGATCGGGCAGACGAAAAGGAATCCGCTCCAGGACCATGCCGTCCTGTTCGATCTTGGAAAGATCCAGGATGTCGTTGATCAGCCGGAGCAGGGTGCGCGACGAAGCCTGAGCCTTGAGCAGATACGCCTTGGTGGCCGGCGAAATGGCGACGTTCAGAGCCAGTTCGATCATGCCGAGCACGCCATTCATCGGAGTACGGATCTCATGGCTCATGTTGGCCAAAAAGGCGCTCTTGGAGCGACTGGCGGCTTCCGCCTCAAGACGCGCCTGCTTCAGATCCAGAGAGACCACCAGAATGCTGACCAAAAGACCGACCAAAACGCACAGATAGCTGATCTGCTTCAAGAAATGCCCCAGATCGAACAGACCGTCGTAGAGCTGCTCCGAGGAGGCCATGAACATCGCCTCACCCCAGAAATTGACCAGCAGCGACAGCACCAACCAATGTTCGAAGCTCTCATGGCGCCATTTGCCCTTTTTCAAGAATCCGCCCAGGGCGATCAGAAACAGCAGCGCCATGATCCACTCCTGAGGTCTGGGAACAAACCATTCGGGATATATGGCACGTGGCAAAGGCATGATTTTGAAAAACAACAGGTTGGCCAAGGTAAACAGACCCATGCCCCACATCACCCAGCGCGATGGCATGCGCAACCGTTGGGGGTGCGTGTCATGCCGGGTGAAAAACCAGCTCAACACAAAGAAAAACGCGAGAAAAAAGCGTGACGAAAACCAGCTCCACGGGATAAGGGTGACCAATTCCGACGGCATGGCGCGGATGAAGGATTCCGAGGTGACGATGGTGTGATAAAGATCCAGAATTGCGGTGCCCAGGAATCCGGCGCCAATCAACAGATAAAGATCATCTTTTTCGGTATGATGACGCATCAAGGCGAGCACGCCGACCATGCTGGCGAGGAGGGTGGCCACGGTTTCAAGCAGGGTGTGCACCTGGGTCGAGCTGGTCCAGGTGAATTGACGCGCCAGCAAATAACCCGTCACCAGGATGAGCGATACGATCCCGTATTGATGGACGCGCGTTTGTGCACGATTCGAGGATGCGGTGGTGCTCATGCGCGCGATTGCGTTGAGGGTGGAAGCCAATATCTGCCGTGGGAGGGATTGGCGTACCAGGCAGGGCGTGTTGAGCGATAAAGACGGTGAGTCATCAGACAAGGCGCGACACATTCTGACCGTGCCCATTTTGAGATGCGTCGCTTTCTAAAGGTCATGTGCAAGCTGCGCGTCGTTTCCAAAAACAAGGAAACAACACACGCGAAAGCCGCGCGCGACGCATTTTTCACAAAAAAAGCGGTAACGATTCAGGTACCCATTGGTTGCAGAGGTCCGGGGACCGGCTCGATCCCCGGCGGAGGTACGGAAGGCTTAAGCCTCCAAGGTAAGGCCGCTGACGCAACAGGTCAACACGCCGTGCCGTCATGGATATCTCTTTTCGAATAATAGCACGATTCCCTCGATGAGCAACCAGGCAAGCAGCATCGAGACGATCACATGGCTTAAATAGTGGGCGCCTTTCATC
>JADFZD010000153.1 GCA_015232705.1 Magnetococcales bacterium
GGATCCTTGGGATCGCATCGAAGTGCTAAACTTAGCATGATGGGGGGAGAACCCCCTCACCCCTCGACCGTGGAACTCAAAAAGCAGAGTCCTATGGTAAAATGATGGCACAAATCATGCTTGAAGATTTTGTTTGCTTATATGCACGTTTTTTCGTTTACAAACGATCACGCCTTGCACGATTATCGCAATTTGAACGATACTCACCCAAGAGAAGTTCCGTCCTGGATTCCATCCGGGATGCGAGAACCAAGCGTCATGCCAAGGCACGATCACCAACGCGGCTTGCCGCGCACCCAAACACAGTATAACAAGGATTGATGAATCATGATCACGAAACGTTCTCATTTTCTCGCCGTCTCACTGCTCTCTCTGGGCCTTCTTGCCGGCTGCGGCTCGGTTCCTGGTGGCGCGGACGGTCAAGCGGGAGACGCTGGCAAGGCCGGTGACGATGGTCGCGCCCTGGGTCGGCATGACGGCTCCTCGGCCTACCTCGATGGTCGCGGTGGGCCGAACGATCCCTCGGGTCGTGGTGGAGCTGGTGGCGAGCCGGAGCATCGCATCTATTTCGATCTGAACTCCTCGATCGTCGATTCGCGCGCGGCGGATGTCCTGGCGCAGAATGCCCGTTGGCTCGGCAAGCGCAACGTCACCGTCGAAGGTCACTGCGACGAGCGCGGCACCCGCGAGTACAACCTCGCCCTGGGTCAAAAGCGCGCCGATGCGACCAAGCAGTACCTGATCTCCCAGGGCGTCGATGGCTCGCGCATCAAGACGGTCAGCTACGGCAAGGAGCGTCCCCTGGTCAACGGACACAGCGAGGATGCCTGGAGCAAGAATCGTCGCGCCGATCTGGTCCCCTAACCCAACACTCTCCCGGGAGCTGCCATGCGGCAGTTCCCGGGAGAGTGACATTCAGGGACGCCTTCCGTGGAACTCCCGAAGGATGGACTGCGCATGGGGGTGATCTTGTGCATACCCCATTATGCATGTCGGCTTTCATGAGACGAACGGCTTTTCTCTGACGTAAGCGCTTGTTGCGACCCGAGTATGCGGGATTCCGCATCAAGGGTAAGTGGGGGGTTGTTCTCCCCTGTCATGCAATTTTCGACCGGATGTGTGGACGACCATGCGTATCGCGGTGCCTGAAACTCGTCGTGCCCTTGCCCGGCGCGCGCGCCTGTTGATTCTTAGTGGGGCATTCTCGCTGATTGCCGGCTGCACGGGTGTCGGTGCGCCTCCGGAGACGGATGGCGAGCAGCCGTCCAAACCGGTACGCGCCAGCGATGTCGCTGCCCGTCTCGATCAGTCGGAGCAAAACCAGCGCAACGCCCTGGCCGACCTGAACAACCGTTTGGCCCTTCTGGAGAAACAGATCGGTCAAATGCAAGGTTCGGTCGAAGAGTTGCGGCACGACGGCAAAAAACTCAACGATCGCATCGAGCATGCCCAGCATGTGGAGGCCAAGGCACAGGTCGCAGCGCCCGCTGCGGCTCCGATGGATCCGGCGGCTCCAGCCCAGGTTGCGGCTCCAACTCCGGTAGTCGCGCCGCCTTCCGCGAGTGCTGCGGCTGCTCCGGCTGCTCCGGCTGCTCCGGCCACACCGACTCCCCCGGCAGCGGCTCCGGCCAAACCGGCGGTAGCGGCAGCACCTGCCGCAGCTCCGGCGGCTCCAGCCAAGCCACCTGCGGCGGCGACCACCCAGGCCACAAACTCCACCAATCCCAAGGAGGCTTATGAGGCTGCGTTTCAGCTTCTCAAGGAGAAGCAATACGATGCGGCCAAGGCTGGTTTTCAGAACTTCCTCAAGAACCATTCCAAGGATGGCATGGCGGATAACGCCCAGTACTGGCTTGGTGAGTTGCATTATGTGCAGCGGCAATTCCCGGAGGCTTTGATGGCCTTCAATCAGGTTCTGTTGAAGTGGCCCAACAGTGCCAAGGTGCCGGACAGTCTGCTCAAGATCGGGTTTTCGTTCTACGAACTCAACGACCTGGAGAACGCCAACACCAGCCTGCAACGTCTGCTCAAAGATTTCCCCAACTCCCCGTCTGCCTCGGTAGCCAAGCCGAGATTGGCGCAGATCAAGCAGAAACTGGGACGTTGACCTTGGCGGAGCGGGCGGTCGTCCTGCTGTCGGGTGGGATGGATTCCGCAGTCTGTTTGCATGTTGCGCATGCATTGGGACGAGAGCTTTATCCGATCTCCTTCCGTTATGGACAGCGACATCATCAAGAGTTGGATTCTGCCAAGGCTTTGGTAGCCCGTTTGCCGGTTGCCCGATGGCTGGTATTGGATCTGCCATTGGAGCGTATTGGTGGTTCGGCTTTGACCGACCCTGCCCTCACCCCTGCCAAGGGTGGTCCTCAGGAGGGGATTCCGGCGACCTACGTACCGGCGCGCAACACCATATTTCTTTCATTGGCGCTTGGATGGGCTGAGACGTTGCAGGCCCATGAGATTTTTATTGGTGTCAATGCCATTGATTATTCGGGATATCCGGATTGTCGTCCTGCATTTGTCGAGGCTTTCGAGCGACTGGCCAATCTCGCCACGCGTGAGGGGGTAACCCGGCAATCTTTTGCCATTCGTGCGCCGTTATTGCATTTTTCCAAGGCGGAAATCATTCACAGGGGGTTGGAATTGGGTGTGGATTTTTCTCTGACCCGTTCCTGCTACGATCCGACTGCCGATGGGTTGGCATGTGGATTGTGCGATGCCTGTCGGTTGCGATTGGCGGGGTTTGAGGCAGTTGGCGTGCGTGATCCGATTCGGTATGTGGGTGGATGAGGGGTGATGGTGGCTGGTTATCAGGATCTCGGACTAGGGCGTGTTGACAGATGAAGGCAGCGAGCCTTCAGACAAGGCGCGACGAACCGAGCAGCGCACATACACGGTAGTGTGTGAGCCGAGAAATGGCGTCGCAACGCCGTATCAAGGCCGCAGACGCAATATGTCAACACGCCGCTAAGGTTACGGGGTCCAGCGACCAGTGGCCCTGGGGCCATGTGTGCGTCCTCGTTTCGCGCCTTTGGCGAAAACGAGGACGCATCCAAGGCTGGCGCGCAAATTTTTCACAAAAGACGTGAAAGATTTTACTTTTGAAAAGCGCGCCAAAAGGCAAAAAGCACATTCAAAAGATTGAATTTGGTCAAATCAAAAGGTCAACACCTTGGAGATGCTGTCTCCAAACCTCTGCCGGGGACCTTAGTTTCCCGGACCCCTGCAAACGTTGGCGTCCGATTCACCGCACCACCATCTACAATCATGCCACATCACCCATCACCCCCATCCTCCTACGACCCACTCCTGCACCGCTTCACCAACACCACCCGCTGGCTACTCACCCAAGAACCGCGAATCGTCGTCGCCGTCTCCGGAGGAGCCGACTCCATGGCCCTGCTGCACCTGCTGCTCGCCGGTTATCCCCTCGCACAAACACACCTCATGGTGGCCCACTTCGACCACACCCTGCGAACCGATTCCCACCTGGACGCAACCTTCGTTCACATGCAGGCCCAACAAGCAGGCGTGACCTGCCAAATCGGAAAATGGGAAACAGCACGACCAAAAGGAAACCTCCAGGAACAGGCCCGGAAGGCACGATGGGATTTTCTGACCGATTGCGCCCGGAATTTCCAGGCGATAGCCATCTTGACCGGTCACCACCTCGATGATCAGGCCGAAACCTTCCTGGAACGACTGCTGAGAGGAAGCGGAGTGACAGGCCTGGCGGCCATACGTCCCGTAAGAAATCTCACCAAGGATGATGAAAGAACATCCTCACCCTA
>JADFZD010000154.1 GCA_015232705.1 Magnetococcales bacterium
GTTGCAGGGAATCGGGAACGGCCAG
This sequence comes from Magnetococcales bacterium, assembly GCA_015232705.1. Taxonomy (GTDB): domain Bacteria; phylum Pseudomonadota; class Magnetococcia; order Magnetococcales; family Magnetaquicoccaceae; genus Magnetaquiglobus. Next base: position 26 of record JADFZD010000154.1, read on the forward strand.
GTCTGAAATGAGATCCCCTCTGGCGGGAAGGATTGCTTTTCGCCGCCAACGAGGGGTATCTTCTTGCGATTCACAAACCGCGAACCACTATCGGGGATGTCATGGAAGTCACTGTCGAGGAAACCGGCGCCCTGGAGCGTACCATTACGGTGCGTGTGGCCGTCGAGCAGGTCAATGCCTATCTGGAAAAGGAGCTTGCGCAACTCTCCGCGACCATCAAGCTGCCGGGCTTCCGTCCGGGCAAGGCGCCAAAAAAACATCTGGAAACCCGTTTCAAGGCTCATCTGTCCCAGACGATCATGGAACAGCTGATGCAAGAGGGCATGGGCAAGGCCATCAAAGAGCACGGACTGCGTACCGTGGGCAATCCGGAGTTGGATCTTTCCGCACCGGCAGAGCGCGACCAACCGTTCGGTTTCACGGCCAAGGTACAGATCATGCCGGATGTGCAGCCGCAAGGGTACCAGGGCATGACCCTGACCCGCCCGGTCGCCGAAGTGAGCGATGCGGATATCGCCACCGCTTTGGAGCAGCGTCGTGAACGCCATGCCCGTTACGAAAACCGTGAGGGTCGCCAGGCGACTTCCGGAGACCAGATCGTATTGAACTTCAAGGGATTCGTCGATGACGAAGCCTTTGATGGCGGCACGGCTGAAGGGTATGTCCTGGAACTCGGAAGTGGTCGTTTCATCCCCGGCTTCGAGGATCAACTCCTCGGTATGAGCGTGGGCGAAGAGCGGACGGTGAACGTCACCTTCCCGCAAGAGTATGGCGCCCCGAATCTTGCCGGCAAGGATGCGGCGTTCCAGTGTTCCCTCACCGAAGTGCGTGAGCGGGTGCTTCCAGAGATCGACGATGCCCTGGCCGTGTCCGAGGGGATCAAGGAGGGCGGCCTGGAGGCTTTGAAAGAGCGCATCCGTCAGGATCTCGACCACCGGGCCAACAGCGCGATGGAAAAGCAACTGCAACGGCGGATCCATGACACCCTGGTGGCGGCCAACCCCTTCGATCTGCCGAGCAAGATGGTCGAGCGCGAGGTCGAGGCCATGGTCGAGCAGTTCAAGGAGGATACCCTCTCCAGAGGCATGACCCCCGATCAGCACGGCCTGACCGACGATGTGCTGGCCAGGGAGTTCCAAGCCACTGCCGAAAAGCGGCTGCGTCTGGGTCTGGTGCTCGGCGCGATCGCCAAGAAAGAGGGGTTGGAGGTCAGCGACGAACGTGTGGATGCCCATCTGAACAAGCTGGCCGCTGCCTATGGCGGTCGTGCGGCAGAGTTCAAGCGCTGGGCGCGCGAGGATGAAAGCCGCATGGATGGCATTCGCGGCGCAGTGCTCGAAGAGATGGTCAACGACTGGATCAAGGCGCATGGCGCGATCACCGATGAGCGCGTCACCCTGGATGCGCTGTTGGCGGAAAAGGCCTGATCTCCCTGGATCCCGGAATCCGTCCTGGACGGATCTCGGGATCCAGGTCATGTTTGACCCGGTTCGTCGTGCGAACCGGTAGGTTTGCGCTGCTGACCGGGGAGGTCGCAGCCTGAACCGGATCATGTGCGGCGCAAACCGGGTTGGTTTGCGCCTCTGGCGATGCGACAGGATCTTTACGGAGTTGAAGGTATAGCCATGAATCTGGTTCCGATGGTGGTCGAATCCACCAATCGCGGCGAACGCGCTTATGACATCTACTCCCGGCTGCTCAAAGAGCGGGTGGTGTTTCTGGTGGGACCGGTGGATGACCACTCGGCCAATCTGGTCATCGCCCAACTGCTCTTTCTGGAGTCGGAAAATCCAGAAAAGGATATCCATTTCTACATCAACAGCCCTGGCGGACATGTCACGGCAGGTCTGGCCATCTACGACACCATGCAGTTCATCCGCCCGGATGTGAGCACCCTGTGCATCGGTCAGGCCGCGAGCATGGGCGCCGTGCTGCTGGCTGCCGGAGCCAAAGGCAAACGGCTGTTGCTCCCCAATGCACGGGTGATGATCCATCAGCCTTCCGGGGGATATCAGGGCCAGGCCGAAGATATCCAGATTCACGCCAAGGAGATCCTGCGCATCCGCGAACGGCTGAATCAGATCCTCGCCCACCACACCGGGCAGCCGATGAAACGCATCACCCGCGACATGGATCGCGACTACTTCATGGAGGCCTCGGAGGCCTGTACCTACGGTCTCGCGGATCGGGTGATCGACAAGCGCGATCTGCCGAGCGACAACGAAGAGACGTAAATTAACCGTCGCGCCTCACGCCACGACCCGAGCCACCGGGTTTCCAACCGCAAGCATGCCCGGAGATGGCGTGTGGACATCAGAAAGGCAGCAAGCCTTCAAACAAATCGCGACGATCCGAGCAAAGCAGCATATGCGTTTCGTATGTGAGCCTCGACAAGGCGTCGCAACGCCGAGGCAAGGCCGCTGACACACGATGTCAACAGGCCCCGGCAGATGGGGAAGCCCCCCTCACCCCACCCGTGCAGACTCCGATCAGGAGGGAGCACGGAAAAAATTCGCAGCTAAGGAATAACACCATCCATGGCCAAAAAAATCACGGATAACGGCCCTTTGTTACATTGCAACTTCTGTGGCAAGACCCAGCATGAGGTGCGCAAACTGATCGCCGGCCCCTCGGTGTTCATCTGCAACGAGTGCGTGGATCTGTGCCGCGACATTCTCAAGGAGGACAAACCCGAAGGCGGACCTCTGCGCAAGCGCGCCGGCATTCCGGCTCCGCGCGAGATCAAATCGATCCTCGACGAATATGTCATCGGTCAAGAGAAGGCCAAGCGGATTCTGTCGGTCGCGGTCTACAACCACTACAAGCGCCTGGAAAGCCGCAACTCCGACGAACACGCCGATGTCGAGATCGCCAAAAGCAACGTGCTGCTGATTGGCCCGACCGGCTGCGGCAAAACCCTCCTGGCTCAGACTCTGGCGCGCATTCTCGATGTGCCCTTCACGATCACCGACGCCACCACCCTCACCGAGGCCGGTTATGTGGGCGAAGATGTGGAGAACATCATTCTGCGACTGCTCCAGGCGGCGGACAACGATGTCGAAAAGGCGCAACGGGGCATCGTCTTCATCGACGAGATCGACAAGATCTCCCGCAAGTCGGAAAATCCCTCAATCACCCGCGATGTCTCGGGTGAAGGGGTGCAGCAGGCACTGCTGAAGATCATCGAGGGGACCATCGCCAGCGTTCCGCCGCAGGGTGGACGCAAACATCCCCAGCAGGAGTATCTGCAGGTCGATACCACCAACATCCTGATCATCTGCGGTGGTGCCTTCAACGGGTTGGAAAAGATCATCGAACGCCGCTCCAACAAGCATCACGGCATCGGCTTCGGCGCCCAGGTAAAGAGCAAGGATGCCGATGGCAAGGTGAACGAACTTTTGGCGATGCTCGAACCCGAGGATCTGCTGCAATTCGGGCTGATTCCAGAGTTTGTGGGCCGTCTGCCGGTGGTCGCCACCCTGGAGGAGCTGGACCAGGAGGCGCTGGTCAAGATCATGCGCGAACCGCGCAACGCACTCCTCAAACAGTACGCCAAACTGCTCCACATGGAGGGGGTGAAGCTGACCTTCACGGACGAGGCGGTACGCGCCGTGGCCCGCAAGGCGATCAAACGCAAGACCGGAGCCCGTGGATTGCGCGCCATCCTGGAGGCGATGCTGTTGGGCATCATGTTCGACCTTCCGTCGATGGAGGATGTCACCGAGGTGGTGAT
>JADFZD010000155.1 GCA_015232705.1 Magnetococcales bacterium
GCGCTTTGGAATTCGATTCTGGCGGGCCAGGAGTGGCATGGAGAGTTTCACACCCGCAAGAAGAACGGCGCGTTGTTTTGGGAATCGGTCTCGATTTCGCCGCTGCGTGCGCTTCGGGGGGAGATCACCCACTTCATTGCGGTCAAGGAGGATATCACCGAGCGCAAGGAGATGGACGATCAACTGCGCGCCGCCAAGGCTGCCGCCGAGCAGGCGAATCGTGCCAAAAGCGAATTTCTGGCCAACATGAGCCATGAAATCCGCACGCCGATGAACGCCATCATCGGCATGACCGCTTTGTGCCTGCACACCGAATTGACGGGCAAGCAGGAAAACTATTTGAAGAAAATCGATCAGGCCGCGCAATCCTTGTTGCGGATTCTCAACGATATTCTCGATTTTTCCAAGATCGAGGCCGGGCGTCTGGAGATGGAAAGGCATCCCTTCCGGTTGCGTGATGTGATCGATCATCTGAGCACCCTTTTTTCGATTCCGGCCACCGAAAAAGGGTTGAAGCTCGATGTGTTCGTGGACGCGAATGTGCCCGAACATCTGCTGGGAGATGCTTTGCGTCTCGGGCAGGTGTTGATCAATCTGGTGGGCAATGCCGTGAAGTTCACCGCTCATGGGGAGGTGGTGATCATGGTCGGTTTGCTCACTTCGGGGGAGGAGGAGACCGAACTGCGTTTTGTGGTGCGTGATACCGGCATTGGCTTGAGTGCGGAACAGCAGGGACGGCTGTTTCAATCGTTCTCTCAGGCCGACTCTTCGACCACCCGTCGATACGGGGGGACGGGATTGGGGTTGTCGATTTCCAGGCGGTTGGTGGAGATGATGCATGGCGCCTTTCAGGTGAAAAGCACCCTGGGAGAGGGGAGCGAATTCGCCTTTACCGCCCATTTTGGTGTGCCCTCCTCGGAGGCGGTATCCACGATGGAGAGCCGACAGCAGGCGAGGCCGATCGAGGCCTATGGCCGCATGCTCAAGGGATTGCCGCCACATCCGTTGTTGTTGGTGGAAGACAACGCCTTTAATCAGCAGGTGGCCAGGGATCTGTTGGCTTTGGCGGGTTTGTCGGTACGGATCGTCAACAACGGCGAGGAGGCGTTGCAGGCGCTCCAGGAGGGGCCCTTTCTGGCGATTTTGATGGATCTGCAGATGCCGGTGATGGATGGTCACGAGGCGACGCGGCGCATTCGCGCTCTGGAGGGGTGGCGGCAGGTGCCGATCATCGCCATGACTGCCAATGTGATGAATGGCGAACGGGAACAGTGTCTGGCCAATGGCATGAATGAGTATCTCTCCAAGCCGGTGGAGGTGGACAAACTTTTTTCGACACTGGTTCGGGTGTTGTGTCCAGAGGGTGAGCAGTTGTTGTCCGAGCCGTTCGAGAAAGTTCCGGAGTCCGGAAAGCAGGGGGATGAGGTGCGGTTGCCGTCGTTGCCGGGGATCGAGCGGGATGCCGCGCTGATGCGACTGGCAGGCAACAAGGGGTTGTATGTCAAGCTCCTGTTTCGTTTTCTGGAGGGGCACAAGCAGAGTGATCGTGAGGTGCGCGACGCCGTGTTGGCCGGCGATCGGGAGTTGGCGGGTCGTTTGCTGCATACCCTTAAAGGTGTGGCCGGGAGTGTGGGTGCCACCGAGTTGCAAGGGGTGTGCGTCACACTGGAGCGTGAGGTCGTTGCCGGGATTGCGATCGACGAGAGCCGGTTGGAGAGGCTTTCCGGGGTTTTGAATGCAGCGGTGACCGTGATCGAGTCGGGATGTGCCAGCCTGACGCATCCCGATTCCGTGCGGGCGACAAAAAGCGAGTCGACTCCGCCTGACGGGGAGGCGTTGCTTGCCTTGATGGATGAGATGCTGCCACATGTTCGGGAGAGTCGTCCGCGGCCCTGTTTGCCGCTGGTCACCACGATGCTCTCCATGGGGTGGGAGGGAGAAATCGGGGCTTCCATTGATCGTTTAGAGCAATTGTTGCGTAAGTATCGCATGAAGGAGGCGATGAGCGAGTTGGAGACCCTGCGGGGGATCCTGATCACGGAGCGCGGTTGACCCGGTAAGGGGAAGTGTTGGGTGTTGCAAATTTTCCAAAATGATGTTAATCTGGATTTATGAGGTAGTCATCATGATGACACCCTGCTTTCAACCAGGTCCCCTCCCATGGATCACGAAGGCACTATGGCATGGGCGAACCTATTTTGTTTCATGAGGTCAAGATGGCGATTCAGGTTTCCAAAGAGGGTGAGCGGATTACTGTTCATCTTCCCAAGATGTTTGGTTTTTCCGTTCGTGCCGATTTCAAGCAGGCGACCGGCAACAACCCGCCAGAGACCAAGTACACTTTGGATTTTCAGGAGGTCGAACGGATGGATAGTTCGGCTTTGGGCATGCTTTTGTTGTTGCGTGAGACTTCCGGCGGCGGCGCTTCGGATATCATGATCGTCAACTCCCGTCCCGAGATCCGAAAACTGCTGCATTTGGCCAATTTTCACACGTTGTTCAATATTTTGTGACGATTGAACGGCTCTCGCCACGCTCAATTTTTCCGGTTTTTGCAAGGGGTGAAGCAGGGGTATCGACTTCTTCTGGACCTCCTGTTTCCGCCTCTCTGTCCAAGTTGCCTGCAACCGGTCTCTGACGCGCATCGACTGTGTCGGAACTGTCTTGACTCCTTGCCTCCCCTGCCGGAAAATCACTGCTTGAGATGTGGCGCGCCAACGCCGCGACCCGAACTGGGTTGTGGCGCCTGCCTGAACAACCCGCATGCCCTGGATGCTGCCTATTTTGCCTTTCCGTACACGGGACAGGTGGCGGAATTGATCCTGGGTTTCAAGTTTGCGGATCGTCCAGAGCGCTGTCGCCTGTTGGTTGATTTGTGCTGGGAGCGTCTGGAGCGGGCATTGTTCTGGGAGGATCCCGATCTGATCGTTCCGATGCCGCTGCATATACGGCGTCTTTTGAGACGACGGTACAATCAATCCGCCCTGTTGGCTCAAGAGGTGGGCGCACGGCTTGGAAAACCGGTATCGACCGATCTGTTGATGCGTCATCGGCATACCCGCGCGCAGACCCGATTGGATGCCCGGGCTCGTCAGCTCAATGTGCAAGGGGCGTTTCGCGTGGTGGATCCGGAACGGCTCAAGGGGCGGTCGGTGTTGCTGGTGGATGACGTGATGACCACCGGTGCGACGATGCATGCTGCTGTGGCAACTTTGAAAAGGGCGGGGTCCGGACGGGTAAGCGGGTTTTGTCTGGCGCGGGTGGACGCGGAACTGAAGGGCATGTCCAGCCAAATGTGCCGGATGGAGGCATGGCGTCCCTGATCGTGGGTCCGTTTTTTGTTCCCTGACATGGTGGGATTTTTCGATACGCCTCGGACAGGGATTTCGAATCACTTTGACAGGAGTATCCCATGCCTGAAATCGTCATGTACAGCACCACGGTCTGTCCTTTCTGCATTCGTGCCAAGATGTTGTTGAACAAGAAAAAAGTAACTTTCGAGGAGGTCAATCTCGACAAGAATCCCGATCGTCGCGACGAAATGGTCAAGCTGGCCGGCGGACGGCGCACCGTGCCGCAGATCTTCATCAACGGTCAGCATATCGGTGGCTGTGATGATCTGCATGCCTTGGATCAGGCCGGGAAACTCGATCCATTGCTGGTGGCGTGATGTCGCAGTTTGCCGCCGTCATTCAGATGAACTCCACCCCGGACCGGGCGACCAATCTTTCGGTGGCCGAACGGTTGATGGAG
>JADFZD010000156.1 GCA_015232705.1 Magnetococcales bacterium
TGAGCCGGATCTGATCCTGTTGGATGTGATGATGCCGGACATGGACGGTTATGAGGTGTGCCGGAGATTGAAACAGGATCCGCGCACCCGGAAGATTCCGTTGATTTTCGTCACCGCCAAGCAGGAGACCGAGGATGAGACCTATGGTCTGGAGCTTGGGGCGGTGGATTACATCACCAAGCCGTTCAGTCCGGCGGTGGTTTTGGCGCGGGTGCGCACCCATCTGCAATTGGCGCGCGCGCGTCAGGAGTTGGCCAGGGCCAACGAGGTGCTTGAGGAGCGGGTCCGGCAGCGCACCGAAGAGTTGCACAACAAGAATCTGGAGTTGGAGGAGACCCGACTGGAGATCATTCGGCGTCTGGGCCGCGCGGCAGAGTACAAGGACAACGAAACCGGACTGCATGTCATCCGCATGAGCCACTATTCGCGGCTTCTGGCGTTGGCTGCCGGCTTGGATGAAAAACGGGTCGAAACCCTGTTCCAGGCGGCGCCGATGCACGATATCGGCAAGATCGGCATTCCGGACCTGATCCTGCTGAAACCGGCCCGTTTGAGCAGCGATGAGTGGAACGTCATGCGCAGCCATCCGGACATCGGCGCCGGGATCATCGGCAGACAATCTTCGCCGCTTCTGGAAACAGCGCGCATCGTGGCCCAGACCCATCATGAAAAGTGGGACGGATCCGGCTACCCGCGTGGTCTGTCGGGAGAGGAAATTCCCATCGAAGGGCGCATCGTGGCCATTGCCGATGTCTTCGATGCCTTGACCACCCGGCGTCCCTACAAGGAGGCCTGGCCGATTGCCAAGGCCGTGGAGTTGCTCACCGAGGGGGCAGGCAGCCACTTCGATCCACGTCTGGTGCCGTTGTTCATCACCATTCTTCCCAAAGTGCTTGAGGTGCGGGAGAGTTGGAAAGAGCACGAGGAGGATGACGGTGTGGTCGAGCTGCGCTAGACCATGCTTTGTTCTGTTGTTTGGCGTGCTGCTCGGCTGGCTGACGGTCGTTACCGAAACCTGGGCCAGTGAGCCGCGCAACGAACCGGTATTGCCGATTCCGACCTGTACGGCCATGGATGGCGAAAAGGTGCGTCTGGGAAAACGGTTGTATCACGATGTGCGGTTGTCGGCCAACAATTCGGTCAGCTGCGCCACCTGCCATCCCCTGGATGGTTGGGGCATGGATGGTATCCCGGTATCCACCCGGGTCGATGGCGTCGCCAACACCGTGAATACCCCCACGGTTTTCAATGCCCTGTTCAACATCGGTCTGTTCTGGAACGGTCGCGTCACCTCTCTGGAGGATCAGATCGAGGAGGCGGTACGGGTGGAGATGGGCGCCACCTGGAACGATGTCTTGCGCAAGATCTCCCAGGACGAATCGTATCGTCAATCCTTCGCGCGGGTCTATCGCGGGGGGATCCAGGCGGTGAACATCCGCGATGCCCTGGCCGAATTCGAACGGTTGCTGATCACCCCGAACAGCCGCTTCGACCGGTACCTGCGCGGGGAGGATCAGGCGATCACCCCGGAGGAGAAGCAGGGGTATGAGCTGTTCAAAAAACTGGGTTGCATCTCTTGTCACCAGGGGGTGAATCTTGGTGGCAATCTGTTTCATCGTTCCGGCATTTTTCCCAGACAGGAGATGGGGCAGGAGACCGCCGCCGCTCCTCCGGAACCGGATCGCATGGCGGTTACGGGCAACAAGGAGGATGCGGAGGTTTTCAAGGTGCCCTCGTTGCGCAATGTGACCCGCACGGCCCCCTATTTTCATCATGGTCAGGTCAAAACCCTGGAGGAGGCCGTGACGCTCATGGCGCGCGGACAACTGGGACGAATCATCTCCGTGCAGGAACGTGATCTGCTGGTGGGATTTCTGCGCACCCTTGAGGGAACCTTGTACGGAGAGTGTCGATGAAGCGGATCGAGTGGGCGCGATGGTTGGCGGCGCTGCTCTTGGCCGTGGCATTCGGGTGGATCGTGACGCTCACCCAGGTGGATCCTCGTCCCTTTCAGAGGCAGGAGGAGTTGGTCTCGCGCATGCTCAACTCCGAGACCGCGATCAACCAGAAACTGGTCATGGCCCGCTCCGGTATGTTGGAGCACTACGACGATACCGTGATTTACCATCGCGAGGTGCTTTGGGCTTTGGATCGCGCCAAGGAGTTGGTCGGCCATCTCGACGGGGATGGCGGGGAGTACATGACGTTCTGGAGGAGACTGGAGCAGGATCTCAAGCGCAAGCTCGACGGGATCGAGCGGTTCAAATCCGGCAATGCCTTGTTGCGCAACTCCATGAGTCATCTTCCGGTGGTGGCCATGGGGCGCACCGGCACGTTGCCCGGAGAGAGCGATCCGGCTTATTCGCGAAGCGAACTCCTGGCGTTATCACGCTTGATGCAGGACATGCTGCTGTTCTCGGGACGACAGGGGGGAGCGGAGCTGTTGCAGCGGATCGAGGCCCATCTGGAGGGGTTGGCCGATTCTTCCGATTATGCCGAGATGGTGTCGCATGTGCGTCTGATTCTCGAATGGAAGCCGCGCACCGATCAGATGCTGGACAAAATTCTAAAGCTGCCGATCGCGGACGGCTGGCGGCAGTTGGATCGGATCGCGGGGAGTCATCTGATGAAACGTCAGGAGGTTGCCCGGAACTATCAGTTCGTGCTGTTCGGGGTGTCTCTGGTGTTGCTGGGCGTGCTGTCGCGGGTGTTGTGGAGCTTGAAGCTCTCGACGACGCGCCAGAGGAGATTGCAACAGGCCGTGGACTCCTCCGGAGATGCGATTCTTACCTGTGATCCGTTCGGTGTGATTCAGTTCGTCAATCCCGGATTTTCGGCAATCACCGGTTGGCAAGCCATGGAGGTGGTTGGCAAGACCCTGTTCGAGATCGAGGGCTATCTGACCGATCCCGGTGCACGCGAGGCGCTGCGTAAGGCGCTTGAGTCCGGGCAGGCGTGGCGTGGCCTGTTGCCGGTTCGCGTCAGGCAGAAGGACGATCACGTGGGGGCGGGCATCTGTTGGCAGCAGTTCGGGATGACGCCGATCCTCTCCAGGCGGGGCAAGCTGGAGGGATTTGTGATGCTTGCCCATGACATCACCGGTCTCAAGCAGACCGAGGAGCAGCTGCTGCATGCCAAGGAGATGGCCGAGAATGCGGATCGCGTCAAAGGGGTCATCAACGAGATCCTGGAACTCTCCTTGTTGCCCGAGACGCTTCCCGCGTTGCTGCATCGCGCTTTGCATCACATCTTATCGGTTCCGTGGCTGCCGCTGGAGTTCAGGGGCGCGGTATTTCTGAAAGATCCCAACGCCGATCGGTTGCACATGACCGCCCAGATCGGGATGCATCCCGAGTTGCAGGTGCGTTGCGCCCGGTTGCCTTTCGGCACTTGTCTGTGTGGACAGACAGCCTTGGAGGGGCATACGGTCTTTGCCGATGGGGTGGATGCGCGTCACACCATCCGCGTTCACGAGATGATGCCGCATGGCCACATCTGTCTGCCCATCCAGTCTGGTACGAAGCTTTTGGGGGTGTTGAATCTTTATCTGCGTGTCGGGACGCAGAGGGAATCGATTTTTGAGGATTTCCTGGTCGTGGTGACCACCACTCTGGCTGGTCTGATCGAGCGCAAGCGCGCCGAAGAGATGGTGCAGAAGCTGTATCACGCCGTGGAACAGAGTCCGGTGGCGGTGGTGATCACCGATCTGTCCGGCATCATCGAGTATGTCAATCCCAAATT
>JADFZD010000157.1 GCA_015232705.1 Magnetococcales bacterium
AAGCCATCTCGGTGGACAGCCTTCCGGACCTGTTGCAAAAGGTACGCGAACGTCTCACCGCCGAAGAGGCCCACATCGAACTGGAGTTCCCCTATTTTCTGCGCAAGTCGGCTCCGGTTTCGGGAGCCGCCGCACTGATGGATTATCAAGTGCGCTTCATCGGCACCCTGCACAAAAATCGCTACCGGATGATCCTGGAGGTAATGGTCCCGGTGACCACCCTCTGCCCGTGCTCGCGGGAGATCTCTGAACGCGGCGCGCACAATCAACGCTCGCATGTAACGGTGCGGGTGCGCTTCAAAAAATTCGTCTGGGTCGAAGAGATCATCGAACAGGTGGAGAAGAATGCCTCCTGCCAGCTCTACCCGGTGCTGAAACGCCCGGACGAGAAGTTCGTGACCGAAATGGCCTACGACAATCCCCGTTTCGTCGAAGACATGGTCCGTTCCGTGGCCGCGAGTCTGGATGCCGATCCGCGCATCTCCTGGTTCTCGGTGGCTGCCGAGAATTTCGAATCCATTCACAACCATTCGGCCTACGCGTTCATCGAGAGTGGCCGGGAGGACGACGCCCCATGAGATTCAGCATCGCCTTGATCCCCACCCTGAAAGAGGCCCCGGTCGAAGCGCATACCGTATCCCACCGGCTGATGCTGCGCGCCGGCCTGATCCGCCCCCTTGGTTCGGGCATCTACACCTGGCTGCCAGTCGGCTTGAAGATCCTGCGCAAGGTCGAAGCCATCGTCCGCCAGGAGATGGATGCCGCCGGCGCCCAGGAGGTGCTCATGCCGGCGGTGCAACCAGCCGAGTTGTGGCGCGAGTCGGGTCGTTGGGATTTTTACGGCAAGGAGCTGTTGCGCATCCGCGACCGTCACGATCGGGAGTTCTGTTTCGGTCCCACCCACGAAGAGGTGATCACCGATCTGGCTCGCCGGGAGTTGAAATCCTACCGCCAGCTTCCGGTGAACTTCTACCAGATCCAGACCAAATTCCGCGACGAGATCCGTCCCCGTTTCGGCATCATGCGCGGGCGGGAGTTCCTCATGAAAGATGCCTACTCCTTCGACATGGATGCCGAGGGGCTGGAGGTCACCTACCGGGCCATGCATGCCGCCTACACGCGCATTTTCAAGCGCTGCGGCCTGAGTTTTCGTCCGGTGGAGGCCGATACCGGCTCCATCGGCGGCTCCTCGTCGCATGAATTTCATGTCCTGGCCTCCTCCGGAGAGGATGTCATTGCCTCATGCACCCAGTGCGACTACGCTGCCAACCTGGAAAAAGCCACAAGTGCCATGCCAACCGCCAGCGACAGCGACCCCGGAAACAGCGCAACCATGCGCCTGGTGTCCACGCCCGGAAAAAAATCCATCGAGGAGGTGAGCGCCTTCTTGAACCTTCCGCAATCGCACCTGGTGAAAGGTCTGGTGGTCGAGGCCGGAGGACGGGCCCATCTGCTGCTGCTGCGCGGGGATCACGAACTCAATCTGGTCAAGGCGACCAATGCCCTGGGACTTGGCACTGTCCAGATTCCCGAGCCTGGACGGATCGCCGAATTGACCGGCGGTCTGCCGGTCGGCTATGTGGGTCCGGTCGGAACCTCCTTGCCGATCCTGGCGGATCGCGCCCTGGAGCAGCTGACCTCCTTTGCCTGTGGGGCCAATCAACCCGATCACCATTTCACGGACGCGGCATGGGAACGCGATCTTCCCAAACCCGCCTTTGCCGACCTGCGCAACGTCCAACCCGATGACCCCTGCCCGCGCTGCGCCACCGGTCGCCTACGCCTGGATCGGGGCATCGAGGTGGGTCACATCTTCAAATTGGGGGACAAGTACGCCAAAGCCCTGGCCGTGAGCGTTCTGGATCCCGATGGCCAGGAGCGCACCCCGATCATGGGGTGCTATGGCATCGGCGTCTCGCGCGTGGTTGCCGCTGCCATCGAGCAGAATCACGACGACAACGGCATCATCTGGCCCGTGGCGCTCGCCCCATTCGAGGTCGAAATCCTGTTGGCCAATCCCAACGATCCGCTCTCCGTCCAGACTGCCGAAACCCTCTACGCCGGACTGACTGCCATGGGCATTACTGCGCTGCTTGACGACCGCGATGATCGCCTGGGGGTCAAATTCAAGGATGCCGACCTGATCGGCTGTCCGCTGCGTGTGGTGGCCGGCGGACGCGCGCTCAAGGAGGGCAAGGTGGAGCTTCAGATCCGCAGAGGGGGCGATCCGATGCAAGTACCGGTCTCCGAGGCTCTGGTGACGATACGCGAAAAACTGGCTGCACACGCCCTCATGGAGCAATCCTGAATGGCCTTCCGCAGACGAATTTTCATGGAATCACGCAATGAACGAGAACTTGAACGTTTTTCTGCTGGATATCGGCTCAGCCATCGGTGAGGCCGTGGGAGAGATCGCCGAGACCATGCTGTTCGTCCCCATCGAGGCGGGTGCGGTCTCTTTGGGCCCCTGTAGTGTGACGATGGCCCATGGGGCATGGATCGCGCTCGATGGCGGCGTCATGGCCCGTTTTCATCTGATCGCCACCGACACCTCGGCGCTGCGCCTCTCCTGTGCGCTGTTGGGTGACTCACGGGAGACGTGGGACGACGAACTGGGAGACGCCTTCGGCGAGGTGGCCAACATGATCGCCGGCGGCATGGTGACCCGTTTCGAAAATCACAGCCATGGCTCGGTGGGCATGACCCCACCGACTCGTGTGACGATCGGCGAACCCTTCCCGGAAATCAGATCCGAGGTGGTGATCGTCCATCAGGAGTTCACACTGGAAGGTGAACCCTTTGCCGCCGAAATGGTCTTTCCGCTCGATTTTGCCTTGACCAAGGTCAGCCCATGAACCCTCCCGGCCCGCCAGATCACGCATCATGTCCGCGAGCGGAGAAACTTTCCCAGGCACAGCGTATGGAGAGCGTTCATCCGCCATCGGCCAGGTGCCGGTTCGAGCAAGAAACCCTGTTGTCCATGCCTGAGCGCCAACGACCATGACCACCCTGCCCGATGACCCGATCATCTTCGCCGCCCACGCGATCCGTGAGGCCGACGCACTCCTGATCACCGCCGGAGCCGGTATGGGGGTCGATTCCGGTCTGCCGGATTTTCGCGGCAACGAGGGCTTCTGGAAAGCCTATCCGGCCATCGCCACACTGGGCATCTCCTTTCCACAAATGGCCAATCCGGATTGGTTCCGGCGCGATCCACGCTTGGCCTGGGCCTTCTATGGCCATCGACTCGATCTCTACCGCCGCATCCAACCCCACGACGGCTTTGCCACCCTGCTCCGACTGGCGCATGAAAAAAACCATGGTGGATTTGTTTTGACCTCGAATGTCGATGGACACTTTCAACAGGCCGGCTGGCCCGAAGATCAGGTCGCCGAGTGTCACGGCTCGATCCACCAACTGCAATGCACCCGCCCCTGCTCCTCCGAGATCTGGAGCGCCGGGAATCTCTCCCTGGAAATCGACAGCGAAAGTTTCCGCGTCACCGGATCCCTGCCCCTCTGTCCACGCTGCGGCGCCCTGGCACGTCCCAATATCCTTATGTTCTCCGACGGTTTCTGGCTGGAAAAACGCAGCGCCGACCAGGAAGCGCGCATGCAACGCTGGCTCGCCGACTCCCACATTCAACGGGCGCGTCTGGCGATCATCGAGATCGGCGCCGGCACCGCCGTTCCCACCATCCGCCAAA
>JADFZD010000158.1 GCA_015232705.1 Magnetococcales bacterium
GGTAGTAGGGTGGGGTGGTGAGATTGCTGGGCAGGCGGCGTTGCGCCGAGGAGATGGCGGCTTGCACATCCTGGGCCACGGAGTCGATGTCGCGATCGAGGGCGAATTGCAGGGAGATCTGCGTGGTACCCAGGCCACTGGAAGAGGTCATGGATTCCAGACCGGCGATGGTGGAAAACTCCTTTTCCAGGGGGAGCGCGACGGAGTTGGCCATGGTTTCCGGTGCGGCGCCTGTGAGTGCGGCGGAGACCTGCAAGGTGGGATAATCCACCGTGGGCAGGGCCGAGACCGGCAGTTGCCGGTAGCTCAGGATTCCGAAGAGAAACAGGCCGGCCATGGTCAAGACGGTCGTGACCGGGCGATGGACGAAAAATCCGGTAATGTTCATGAGCGTGTCACCGGTTCATGGGTCGAAGGAAGGATCATTTCGACTCCTTGTTGGCAGGGCTTTCCTGGGCGATCTCCACTTTGGCGCCTGGTTTGAGTCGCCACTGTCCGACTGTGACCACGGTTTCGCCGGCGGTGACCCCCGTGGCGACCACGATCTCCTCTTTGTCCTCCTGGGCGATGGTCAGGAAGCGGGATTCGACGCTTTTATCGTTTTTGACCACGTAGGCAAACGGGCCCTTGGAGCCGGTTTGTACGGCGCGCGCCGGTATCACCACGGCATTGGGCTGATCGGTGAGTTTCAAGGAGAGGGTGACGAACAGTCCTGGCCAGAGATGGCGTTCCCCGTTGGCTGCCTGGGCTTTGAGACGGATGGTGCCGGTTTGGCGATCGACGGCGTTGTCGAGGGAGAGCAGGGTGCCGGGAAGGCTTTCCCCGTTGCCTCGATTGGGTTGGATCTCCAGGGTAAGTGGCGCTTTGGCATGATGGGCGCGGATTTCGGCCAGATGGGATTCAGCGACCGTAAAGGAGATGCAGATCGGGTCCATCTGTTGCAGGGTGACCAGGGGGTTGGCATCATTGGCCTTGATCAGGTTGCCGGGTTGAATGAGGATCCGACCGGCCATGCCGGTGATCGGGGCGGCGATGTGCGTGAAGGCCAGTTGCAACTCCCCGTCGGCGATGGCGGCACGATCCGCAGTCACCGTGGCCTCGGCGGCCTGGCGGTTGGCGACCAGTCCGGCCAGGGTCTCCTCGGAGGAGAGATTCTGTTTGTTGAGCACGGTCTGGCGATGTTCCCGGGTGCGGGCGTTTTCGAGCAGGGCCAGGTCGCGGTCGAGATTGGCCTTGAGCTGCCGCAGACGGTATTGAAACGGGCGGTCGTCGAGGTCGAACAGAGGTTGTCCCTGTTGAATCTCCTGTCCATCTGCGAAGTGGGCCTTGGTGATTTCGCCATCCACGCGGGATTTGATCGCCACCGAATGGCAGGCTTCGGCATTGCCCATGGCCTGGATGGTGACCGGACTGTTTTTTTGGATCACAGGTGCCACCGAGACCAGAACCGGAGGCTGGGCCACGGGTTTGGCATCGTTTTTTTCGGCGGAGCAGGCAGCGATCAGAAAGGTTGTCGCGACTGTGAATCGGAATGCGAACCTGACCAGGAACGGTTGCATGGGATGTCTTGCCTCTTTGTCATGATCGGGATGGAAAATTTCGGGCGGGTGTCTTTGTGGCGAACAATTCTTGGGACCTCATCGGTGAATCTCGTGCTGCGACGCTTTCCAGTATAGTCCCTTCTTGACCGGTTGACTACCTGTCACGCATGGGAATGGGTGTCAAAGTGCGAAACCGGGTTCGCATGGGGATTTTTTTTCACTGGGTGCGGAAAGATGCTTTTTTTGACATCATGCGTCTGTGTTACACTAGGGCGCGTTGACTTCCGTTGCGTCAGAGTGCCTGGATATGGCGTTGCGACGCCTGTTTTCGTCGCGCACCTGCGACCGCGCATGCCGCGCTGCCTTGGTGCGTCGCGCCTTGTTCGCTGCCTGACATAGGTCAACACGCCTTACGGCATCTGGCAAATCCGATTCACAACCATGAAGGGTCTCGTGGATGGAACTTCTTTTGACCGGCGGTATGGGATACATCGGCAGTCACACGGCGGTTTCCCTGACCCTGGCAGGTCATCGGGTCGTTCTTTACGATAATCTTGTCAAGAGCGCCGAGGTCATGGTCGAGCGCCTGGAACGCATCACCGGCATTTCCCCGCTTTTTGTCTCCGGCGATGTGCGGGATACCGATCACCTCACCGATACCCTGCGTCACTACGCCATCGATGCGGTCATCCACTTCGCGGGGCTCAAAGTGGTCGGAGAGTCCCTTGAGATTCCGCTTGAATACTATGCCAACAACGTTCAGGGAACGATCAGCCTGTTGCAAGCCATGCGCGAGGTCGGAACGCGATCCCTGGTCTTTAGCAGCAGTGCGAATGTCTATGGCGAGCCGCGCTATCTGCCGGTGGATGAGGCGCATCCCACCGGGGTCACCAATCCCTACGGGCGCACCAAACTGCACGTCGAGGAGATTCTGTTCGATCTGGCCCGATCCGATCCGAGTTGGCGGATCATCTGCTTGCGCTATTTCAATCCGGTGGGCGCCCACGAAAGTGGTCTGATCGGTGAAACCCCCCAGGGGATCCCCAACAATCTCATGCCCTATATCGCCCGGGTTGCATCCGGGGAGTTGGCCGAATTGTTGGTGTTCGGTGACGACTATCCCACCCCGGACGGTACCGGCGTGCGCGATTTTATCCATGTGATGGATCTGGCCGAGGGGCATGCCAGCGCCGTGGCCTATCTGACCGGACATTCGGGATGGCAGGCGATCAACCTGGGTACTGGCCAGGGCTACAGCGTGCTTGAGATGGTCCGGGCCTTCGAGGCGGCCAGTGGACGTCCGGTTCCTTATCGCATCGCGCCGCGACGCCCAGGGGATTCGGCCAGTTGTTACGCCAATCCGGAGAAGGCGCTCCGTCTGTTGGACTGGTCGGCCCGCCGTTCGCTCGCCGATATGTGCGCTTCCACCTGGGCATTCCAGTCCGGCTCGCATTGAGTCATCAAGATCAGGAGCAGCCTGCATGATCCCCGATATCCCGGAAGGGAACGCCAACCCGGAACTACCCGATGGCCTCTCTGTCATCCTCATGGGGCGCGATGAGGCACGCTTCCTGCCTCTCTCCCTGCCGCCGCTGCGTCGGGTCGCCGACGAGATCATCTTCGTCGATACCGGATCCTCGGACCGCACGCTCGAAATCGCGCGGGAGTTCGGCTGTCGGATCTTCCATCTCCCCTGGAATCAGGACTTTTCCGCCCCCAAAAACCTGGCCCTGGATCAGGCACGTTTTCGTTTCATCCTGAATGTCGATTGCGACGAGGTTCTGACCGATGACCCGGATTTCCGCACGCGCATCCTGAACCAATGTCACACCTCGCACGCCCCCGCCTGGATCATTCGCATCGATAATCTCATGGCCGATGGTCAGGTGCATCCAAGTCAGGCGTTACGGCTGTTTCGTAACGATCCGAGGATTCGCTTTTGCAATCCGATACACGAGGGGATCGCCGATTCGGTCTATCGCAACTGGCCGCATCGACCTCCCGAGCCGATCAATCTGGTCCTGCATCATCACGGCTACAGCGCCGGTCTCAACAAGGAGAAGATCCGGCGCAATGTCCAGATCCTGCGCAAATGGGTCACCGAGGATCCGGGCACGGTCTATGGACGCTACAAGCTCGGAATGAACTTGCGTTTTTTGG
>JADFZD010000159.1 GCA_015232705.1 Magnetococcales bacterium
AGGATCCCAGAAATTCGACCACATCCGCCCACTCTGTCATCCGCTCGGAATCCTCAATGGGAATCTTAGGAAAGCGTGTTCGACAAGCGCCCGCAAACAGCCCCATGCCACGCCCAGGAGGCTCTTCGACCCCGTATACCGGCACATCGCGCACCCCGCACGAGGGGGAGCGCGCCTTGCAGATGAAGCCAGAGACCCGTGCTTCGGCGTAGAGGTCCAGTCGCTCCTCGCACCAGGCGCGCAGACGCCGGGTGTGATCGATACGGGATTCCAGGGTGATGAGATCGGGGTGATCGGGAGCACCCTCCAGACGCATCGGTTCCCGGGGGACGCCGAGGCCACATTCGTTCTCCGGACAAAACGGCATGAGGATCACGCCGGAGGCGATCAGGGGTTCAACCTGATGCCATGCCTTGTGCCCCCCATCGTAGCGCACCGGAAGACCAAGCAGACAGGCGCTGATGGCGATGCGTCTCCTTCGGACGCCGGACAGATGGATTCTCAACAGCCCACCAGGCAGTTGTTGAGTTCGTCGAGGAAGGCGGCAAGCTGTTCGATCAGGCGATCCTTGGTGCGTTCCCGTTCGGCGATCGAGGCGTGCTGCCGTTCGCGCAACTCCCCTTCGAGATTGTCATCCACCGAGAGTTGCGGGTCGCGACCGGTGATCTCGACCACCTTGAGATGCATCAGATCGACACGACGGGCCAGATGACGAATGATCTGGTCTTTGATCTTGATGCGCAACAGGACCTCGGCGCTGGACATCAGTGATGGGGAGAAACACAACACAAGGGCGGTTGCCTGGTGAATGGCGTCCGGCAGTCCGATGTCAAACAGATGGGGAATGGCCGGGATCTCCGGCGAACCGGGCTCCGGGGGATGAACGATGACGTTGGAGGTGCGTGGACGATCGGTGAGAAAAGCGACTTCACCGAAGAAATCGCCGGGCGCGAGTGACGCCAGGGGAATGCTGGCCCCCTTCTTGACCACGCTCGCCCCGCCCGCGAGCAACAAAAAAAGGCTGCGCTCCTCGGAACTGCCCTCCTGGATCAAGCAATCGCCCACATCGTAGGCAACCAGATGGGTATGGGGTCCGGCCAAGAGCAGACGTTCCCCGGCATCGAAAGGGTCGAAAAAGTCGATTTGCCGAAAAATCGCCAACAGGCATCCCGTGTCCAGATCCGTCAAAGCACGCATCCGTCTCCGCCTCATACCCTGTGAACTGGTCCCGCCACGCGAACTTGGCGCAAGGAGGGAGTGCCTCCTCAATCCCGCCGCGCACCCGACACGAACGAATCGCGCGGCAAACAGTCGACGGTTCCATTGTAACACATTCAAGGCGTGACAACAGGCAAAATCTGCCGCATGGGTCTCAATCAACCGCAAACAGCCCCCCCTTCCCGCGATCCATCGCGCGAAGTGCTCGCATGCCTCCCACACACCCACAAGGGCGCGGGCGCGCGAAGGCACGATCCATCATGGCAAACACATCTCAGGTTGGGATAATGAGCGCACGTCATGCACATGAAAAGACACGCGTAGCGCTAACGATCATGCCCTTGATGAGCACCATGGTTGACGTCGGACACGAGAGATCTATAATCTCCCGATCCGCACAGCGATCCGGCAAGCGTGGTCATGGTCTGTCTGTCTCTTCGCGATCTTCTAAGGATTCTCGCCCAATCCTTTCGAGGCCGGAAGAAAACATGCGGCGTGCCGCGCCGATCATGGGAAGATCCGTCGGGCTGGGGCGCCGAGAAGGGAGACCCGTCTCGAACGCTATCCAGCCCCGGAATCCGGACAAACCACCATGACCTGAACTTGATCGGTCATGATTCCCTTTTCGGCACGAAACCGATTGAAGATAAGTGTTGCAATGATCGGGCCAACACTCACGTAACAAAGCATGACACAATCTGCAAAACGAGGCAAGGATTCAGGCAATTTTTATTGCAAAGCAATCTCATTCATCACACCAATGAATCACCCCATTTTCATATCGATGATGCTCATCACGACATTTCCACGAACCTGAACGCATAATTTCGAGGATCCCCATGAAAGC
This sequence comes from Magnetococcales bacterium, assembly GCA_015232705.1. Lineage (GTDB taxonomy): Bacteria > Pseudomonadota > Magnetococcia > Magnetococcales > Magnetaquicoccaceae > Magnetaquiglobus. Next base: position 2,066 of record JADFZD010000159.1, read on the forward strand.
CGAACTGCTTGAGAGCACAGAATTATACAAAGGTTTTTTTCGATTGGTGCGTCTGGTGCTGCGCTATCCACGATTCGATGGTCGCATCACCCCGGCGGTGACGTTGGAAGTTCTGGAGCGCGGGGATGCCGCGGCCGTGCTTTTGTATGATCCCCAGGCGGATGCGCTGGGATTGATCCGGCAGTTCCGGCCTGGTCCTTTTTTGCGGGGTGAATCCGGCTGGTGTACGGAGATTGTTGCCGGATCGTGTGGCGCCCAGAGTGATCACCGAGCGGTGGCCATGCGGGAGACGATGGAGGAGACCGGTTGGACCCCGTATGATCTTCGGCTGATTCACTCGTTCTATTTGAGTCCGAGTGGCAGTGGTGAGAGGATTCATCTTTATCTCGGACTGTTCGATTCAACCTCTCCGAGTGAGGCTGGAGGGGGATTGGAGCAGGAAAACGAGGACATTCAGCCCATGGTCGTATCGTTTGCCACGGTTCTGGCGTGGTTCGAGGCGCATACCTTCAACTCGGCGATTGCCATTCTGGCCATGCAGTGGTTGATGGCCAACCGTGAGCGTCTGCGTCAGGAGGGGTGAAGGAATCTCATTGCGTGGACGTGCGGTTGCGTTCATGCTGTAGCAATCAATCTTGCGCCAGTTGTTGCAGATGACGGGGGACCAACAGTCCCCGGCTTACGTTTGGTGACGGAGTCTCCAAGATTTGATTGTTGATTGCGGCTCGCTCTTCAAAAACAAGCGAATTTCATGTTTTTTAGGGAAAATCGCTTGCGCGCAGCCTTGGAAGAGGCATCGTCTTGCGACGCTGGAACAACGATGCCTCTTCGCCTGGCCTGAAACAGGCCAACGAAGACGGCCATCTGCCACGAACCCGTCGCCCTGAGATCATCCAACCATCCCAACGCCCGCATCATACTTCGAGACGCCACCATGCCCCTCGCCCTGCTCCTCCACCTCGTCGCCGCCACTCTCTGGGTTGGCGGCATGTTCTTCGCCCTGTGGATCGTGCGTCCCGCCGCACTTCCCCTGGATCTCCCAGCCCGCGTCGGACTCTGGTCCCGCATCCTGAGACGCTTCACAATCGTCGTCTGGACCTGTGTGCTGCTCCTGCCCCTCACCGGTTACTGGATGATCTTCAAAGGTTTTGGCGGCATGGCCGGAGTCGGATTTCACATCCACCTGATGGAAGGAACCGGCTGGCTCATGATCCTCATCTTCGGCATCCTCTACTTCCGTGACTTTCTCCCCATGCGCCGCATGGAAAAAGAACTGCTCTACCCCGAAGCCGGACTCTACATCGAACGGTTGCGCAAACGGGTGCGCATCAACCTGATCCTTGGCCTGATCACCTTCGCCGCCGCCGGAGCGGGCCGCTATTGGTAAACGATGACACACATCTCCGCATCACCAGAAAAAAATCCTCATTGGGTGAACGATGACGCGCAACGCCAGATCACCCTGCTCATCACCCGCGCGTCCTTTCACCCACCCTCGCCCGCCGACTGGTACGCAACGATTACCCGCTTTCCCGACACCACCTGCCACGCCCGACTTTTCTTCATGCACCACGGGATCCACCTGTTGGATCACCCCCTCTGGCGTACCTGGC
>JADFZD010000015.1 GCA_015232705.1 Magnetococcales bacterium
TTAATAACGATATGAGACCGTGTTCAACACCAGTTGAACAGAGTGGCAAAGGACGCCGCAAAAAAGCACCGGTTCGGACTTCTCGACCTGGATACCCGCCACCTCGTGCGTTGCGGTGAGCGCCACGACACCCCCGAGATCCTGATCTTCCCGGAACGCATCGCGGATCTGTTCGATCAATCCATCGAACTCGATCTCAGATCCGCCCTGATCTCCCAGGGCCATCACCCCCCAGATCATCCAGGTGTGCGTCTCGATCCACTGTCCGATGGCGCCCGCTTGTTCTTTGGTGGCGATACGGCGCACATACCACCCAAGCAGCAACCCATCATCGACGTAAAGCGCGCGCAACTCCTGCTCGGATTTGATGTACGGTTGATGGTCATGCACGATCCCGATCTCCGGAATCTCCTCAAGACGCGCGATGATCGCCTGACGGATGGTTTCAAGCTGGTTCATGATCCACTCCCTCCGCGCGTCCGTTCGATAGCGATGCGCATGTAGTGTGCAAAAATGGCATCAATGCGCGGCTTGCAGACCTCAAGAGCGCGCAGAAACATGCGATGTCCAGGGGTGCCGTGGCGGTAAATTTTCCAGCGAATCTTTTGGGCTACGGTCTCCCGCTCTTCCGGATCCCGGATGCCCAGCTTGAGCTTCACCCAATCGATCAACGGCTGCAGCGGCGGCATATGCGGCTTGGTGCCCAACTCGACCGGAACGGCATAGTTCAAGGGAGATCCCATGCCGAGCGTGATGCCACTGGTTTGATCGCGAGATGAGACCACAGCGCCGATCACGGCATCACCCTGGACTTGCGGCATCACCGGGAAGATCGAGGCGCGCAACACGCCGGACGCTATCGGCGTGCGCTCCTGGGCCTCTGAGGACAACAACTCCAGCGCCTCCATCATCGCCAGTTTGAGCGCGCCCACCACCTCGTCCGGAGCGTGTTCCAGGCGGCGAACCAGATCGACCAGTCCTCCGGTGTCGATCTGGAGGCGGTAGGCCGGGTCATTCTCGAACGAATACTCCTCAGTGCCGCTCATGACGGCACTCTCCGGCCATGCGTCAGTCCAACCCGTTTTTGGATCGGCGCCACCACCACCCCTGCCGGGATGGTGCGTTCGGTTCTGGTGCCGATCATCTCCCGGTAGCGGGCGAACAACTGCTTGGAGCGCGCGGCGAACTCCTGCGCGGGCGTGCTGCGGCTCGCCATGTCCGCCCCCAGGGATGAATCGACATCCCCACTCTTGGCCGCGGCGATCTGCTCCAGCAGATGCGCCGCGGCGTAGGTGGACACCGCCTCCCACTCGCGCTGGGCGAGTGTGTCTTCGGTCTGCGTCACCCGGTGCGGCACCGTGTAACGCAGACGAAGCACGGAAGTATCCACGGGCCCGGTCAGGCGCATCCGCCAACCGGTGGCCGTCTCCTCGATGCGCAGGACGGAGAGGGGCAACGGCTCCCCCTCCATTCCACCCTCGCCGCGCTCGATGGTGGCAAGCGAGGAAAAACCGATCTCCCACCCATCCGGGAGCGCGAACACCGGACCGTCCGCAACCCGGATCTCCGCGACCATCACGCGCGCGCGTTCGTTAGAATATCGCCACACTGCGGTGCGGATTGCCGCGTCGATATCCTCGGCGGTGATCGTCGCCTCGTCCGTGCGCGTCATGCGTCGCACCATGGATTGCAGATCGGTCAGGGCCATCGCTGTTACCCCTTACGCCACGATGGCGCCGTATAGCCCGCGATGGTCGGTCACGGTGCCGCCGTAGATGTGCCGGATCTTGTAGGTCACCTGGTCGTTGGTGAACAGACTGCCGACGGTCGGGTTGTCCTGAATGAAAATCTCCGGCTCCTCGTTGCCACCCAAAAACCCGATCTCGATGGAGGGGATGTCGAGCTTGTCCGCCGAGACGAACCAGTCGTTGGGATCGGTCCAATACCATACCGACACAACCGTCGGGGCCGTGGTTTGCAAAAAGGTCGGATCCAGATTGGTGTTGCGCACGAAAAGATCTTTCGCTGCCTCCTCCAGAGTGGTCGGCACCCAGAGATATTTCGGCGCGATCCCCAAGGGCTCGTTCGAACCGGACTCGGTTTGCGCCAGCATCGCCAACCGGGCGGCCATCCAACTGGTGGCGTCCAGGGCGGCAGTGCCGAGATTGGTATGGTCGGCGTGGAAAAGCGCTTTGCCGTCATAGATGGTTGGGTTGGTGCGCAACAGATCCAGCACGAACTTGCCAAGCGTGCGTTTTGCGGCGCGCGCCAGTTTGATCGGGATCTGCCGCAGCGCGCCCACATCGTCGTTCGTGATCATCTCCAGAGTGACGCTCTCCGTACCGCCGCGCTTTTCGGCGGCATAATCGGCCTTTTCGTCATTCGGAGAGGAGAGAGCCTGATACGCTCCACCCTGGACCACCTTCGGCAGATCACCGTAACCGCCAATGCGCGTGCGGACCTGTATGCGAAAATCTTGGACCGGAACGATGTTGGCCAGATTGCGCCAGACATCCTGCATCGCCTGGGCGCGATAGTCGGCAAGCAGACGGCGGGTCATGGCATCGCCCAACACTTCGGACCAGGAGTCGCTGTCCAGCGCCTCGGCCATGATCGACCGGTTCGCCGATTTCATACGACCCGAGACCTCAAAATCGCCGGTCATCCGACCGTAGGCAGCCCGCAAACTGAGCGTGTCGCCCGGCCCGGCAGCCGCCGATCCGAGCAGCACATCGAGCATTTTGTCCGTCTTCTGACGCTGGCTCTCGACGAGCTGCGTGCGGGTGCCGCCCAGACCAGCGATGCGACCACCCCCGACAACCCGTGCCAGATAATCGCGCTCCTGATGGATGGCGGCATCCACGGCGCCCGGGGAAAACCGCGTCCCGCGCAAGGTCGCCGCGATCCGCTCGCGCGCCGCTTGCGGAAGGCCGCTACCGCCCAGAGCCTCGCGCAGATGGGTTTCGGCCTCCACCGCCTTGGTCACCTCGGCGGCGATGTCGCCGGGGGCCGCGCCGGTCCCGGAAGTGCCGGGCTGGTCCACGCCAGACCCCGAGGGCGAGGTCTGATCCGTGCCGGTCTCGGCCTTGACATTATTTGTGCCGGAGGACGGATCGCCGGTTGCACCCGTCTCCGGGAACGCCTCCTGGAACAACGTCTGCACCTCCTCATCGGTCATGGTTTCCTGATCTTTACCGGTCAGGAGATCCGGCTTGCGGGCCCGGATCTGATCGAGCAAAAACTTCTTCATGGGATCGATTCCTTGTTGTTGGGTGACTGTTCTGGCTTCCGCGAACGTCAGGATGGCGCCCCCGGCACCAGCCTCGACGATCAAATCCACGGATTCGATTGTGTCGATGCTATCGGCAATCCTGACCCGGACGCCGTCGACCTGCTGAAAGGATGTCTTTCCCGTGGCGACGATGGAGAGACCGTATAAGTTTGCCATGTCGCGATTGACAGCTTCCGCCAGTCGCTCCGGCATGTCGCCTGCCGAATGCAAAAGCTCCATCGTGGCTTGGATCTCGCCGGAGTCGGGCGTTCCGCCAGGAATGAATACAGGCTTCACCAGCCGTCCGATGATGTTTTCCGGATGCTTACCCGCCCCTTTGAGATGCTCTGCATCCCCCTTGACCATGACGCGCGCACCGTCAAAAAGAGGTGCCGCTTCGCGCAACACCCGATCTGGGTAATAGGTCGAATTTCCTGACAGACCGGCCCGGATCGCACGCACCTTGAATTTGGCGCCGCCCTTGGCTTCCAGTAGCTTCCCTGAGGATATTATGGCAGGAGGGTCTGCCGGGGGTGTCGCAGCAGAAGTAACGGGGACGTACCGCTCCTCGACCTCTTGTGGCGGACCCAATATGATGGCTCCGTCCGCACCGAGCGTGATGGCGTGGGCGAACAGTTTGCTGGATGCGCCATCCTTGAAAATCACCTGATCAGCCAGGATCGACTCGATTTCAATCCAGACGTCTGCCTTCCCGGACGCTTTGTTGAGAGCATCCAGGGCATGACGCACCCGATCAGTCCATTTCAGCATATCGATATGCACTTCGCCCGGCGCAGCCTCTCCAGCCATTCTTTTGCCTCCCTTGTCTTGCGAACAACCCATGCTCAACACGGGATGCAGGATAGAGGGTTTGGTGATGACAGATGAAGCCGACGGGGGTCGGTATGAGGTGGGGTGTGTTTTTGGGGTGAGGTCTATCCGGTCGGTCTCACCCTTTGGAAGGAACCGCTTTGAAATGATTTTTAAATCGCCCCAGGATCGCGCCTGTAGGTTCGGCAATAGGTGAGGCAGGGAGCAGATGGAAAACGCCTCAAACGGGCCCTTGTGGGGATTTTGCGGTTTTGTTTGTTTCTGGCTCGAAGAAGCGGTATGATGGTTCCCGAGATGATCGTCTGGCTGGCGTGAGCAAATCGCGGTTCCGCTGGTTGGCCGGCCCTGGCAGCCGGAAATCTATGATTGGGGGTCGCGTCCCGTCCGATCATCTCAAACCCCGCCAACAATCGGTTCGTACAAATTCTGAATCAACAAGGTGTCTCGACTCACCAGCCCGCCCGACACTACATAATTGTGATGCTTTAGTCTGGACCTTGCATCCGCTGCGCGCGCCCGAACCACCAACTTCCCGAATCGCTTCTCTCCAGGAATCTCGAAAACGTAATGCAGGCTCTTATCCTGCTTGCCCCAGTAGATCGCCTTGGGGAAATCGATGGCGTTGGCAATATTGGTCAACACCTCAACGGGGAGCGCCTTTCCCCAACCAACCTTGGCGGTTCTCGCTGGACGTTTCACCAATTTATCAGATACTGCGATCTCCATGGTTGCGGGATCCACCCCCTTGGAGCGCAGAAAATCCACGACAGGCATAGGCAGGGTGCCCACGGTGCGCCATTCGCCATTGGCTTTGCGCTTGCCATCCAGGGTGTTCTCGATCCATTGTGATACCCCGGCAGCACGCGTGTTGGCTGTGATCAAATGGCGCGGGTTGCGCTGGATCTCCTCCTCGGTGAACGGCTTATCACCCGGATGCAGCATCTCCCAGCGATCCATGTGCGGGATGGCTGCGCAGCCGCAGTTGATGGTCTGCGCCGGGGAGGCATTCGGATCGCGGGGAAAGCGGATCGACTCGCCGCCGACCTTGAACGACTCGTGCACCGCCACCACCTGGCCGTCCGCCAGATCGTGCGCCTGGCGCGAGTGTATCTTGCCAGACCGGCGCCACTTCTTCTTGAGTCCCGTCATCCCCGCCGCCACCTTCTCTTCCATGCGCCGCTGCGCGGCAATCGAGAAGGCCCGTCCGATCTCGGTGCGCACCACGGTCAAGGCGCGCCGTCTGCCACCCACCTTCAACAGCTTCTCGATGGCCGTCGCCGCGTCGGACTGATTCTGCAATCCGGTCACGACCAGACCCAACTCCCGATTGATCGCTTTCACCATGTCCGCCGACACATCCTTCATTTTGTGCGTCAGGAACCCCTCGATGGCAACCAGCTGGTGATTATCAAAGGCCGGAAGCTGCACGCCAACCGTGATGTGTGGGGACAAGGAGGAGGCAAGGGGGACTTGAACGGATTCGGGTGGCGAGGATGATGGCATGTGAGGGGTGTTCGGCAGTGGTGTATCGTGGACCGACTCCCCTTTGGCAACGGCGATCGGATCATCCACCGACTGCACCCCTGCCTCCCAGCCATCGCGCGCGCCAGACGCCGCCACCGCGCCCGACTGCTCACCAAACCAATCCAAAGAGCGTCGAACCTCCTGTTGCAATCGCTGCAGATGCCACAATTTCCAGTCGCTCGGCTGCCTGTCCAGCTCTTTTTGGATCTCGTCCGAAGTCGCATCCAGCAGACGCTCCACCTCTCCAAAGGTATTCGCATAAATGGCCATCAGCTTCGCGTGCGCGCGCTGGATGGCCTGGGCAACCTGTCTCAAGATGTTCACGCACCCGGTCCTTGCGTCATGCGGTCACGGACGGATCGCCGAACCCTGGAGGCGGCTGGAAGTTGTCCGCCTCCAGGGCCGCATCCACGCTCGCATCAACCTTGTCCAACTCCTGCCCGGCGTCGTACTCCACGCCCAACCGTGTGGCGACAGACCGGATGCAGGAGAGCGCCGTCTCGCGCGACATCAAGCTGGCATCCACAGCCGAAGCGCAGGCGGCCACCACTTGTTGCAACGCCGCCGCGTACTTGGAGACATCCTTGACGATCATCTCCGGGAACTCGGCCCGCACCCGCCACGCGGCATCTTCCGGATCCGGCATCGGACGCGCGAGCGCCTCTAAGCGACGGCGCACCACATAGCTGCCCAGCTCCTCCAAAAAATACTGGATCAGCTTCTGGCGCACCGTGAAAATCTTGGTCGTCGGGTCCGACATGCTCTCGCCCGTTGCGCGGTTGACATCCCCGCCACCCCCGAACCAGTGCTCGGGGATCGAGGCGCCACCCAGGGCATGATTCCGAAACATGCGTCCGACTTCCGTTGTGTCGGTGGCTTGCAGGTTGGGGGATACCGCCTCCCACTTTTCCGCCTCGTTGTGCACACGCACCCCGCCCGGCGCCGGAGGCACGATGCTTCGCGCCTTGCGATCCACCTCCTCCGGCGTGGCCCCGGTCAGGGTTACATCGTAGACATGCGCACGCAGATGGGCTGAACGGTCGATCTCGCCATACAAGAACTGCTCATAACCATGAATCCAGTCGGCCAGTGCCAACAAGTCACTGTGTCCGCCGCTGTTCGAGACATTGTTGACGGCAAAATAGAAGATATCCCCATCCGTGCAGCTCTCGCGCAACCGGATCGCCTCCGGCATGAGCAGCTCATCGTCCGCCCCGTTGATCACCACACGGTAACGGCGTTTCACCCCCTGCTCATCCGCCCTGGTGATCACGCCGATGGCCTGCCGCCCGTTGTCCGGATCACGCACCACCGCCTCGACCCGCTCCGGATCCAGATAGCCCAGCCGCACGTGGCCTGAATGCTCGTTGACGAAGGCCACCCAGAACAGCTCACCATAGAGCGCCAACTCCCGCACCATCTCAAACAGGGTGATCCCCATGCGGTTGATGGGATCGCGCCAGAATGCATCCAGCCACCCTTGCGCCTCTGGATCATCAACCTTCAACATCACGCCATCCGACAAAATGAATGCCAGCGGCAACTCGATGATGCGGTTGGCCAAGGGGTTGGTGCGCCACAGGTGCAGGGCGATCTCGCGCATGCGGGACGCCTGATGCTCGGGCAGATCGCGCCGGTTCTTGCTGTCGGTCAGCCGACGGTATCCGGTCTCTTCCAGATCGATGCTTCGGCCATGCGCCTCACGAAAGACCGTTCTTTGCTCCCGACGCGCCTCATGTTTCTTCGCGTGATTTTTCATGACCAGATCCGCGCCTTGAATCGTTGGAGCAGCCCAGGCCGCGATCCGCCCCGAGGCCGGTAGATCTCAGGATCGGGATCGATAGAAACACCGGCTGCTGGCAGCATGCTGGTTTTTGTAGCAAAAACCCCGAGCGCGATGGCGATGGCCGCATCCCCGTGGCGCTGCCGTCCGTCCTTGCCGCGCGTCTTGGCCCCCTCCGGCACCTTGGCCACACCCTTGTGCATCTTGATCGCGCGCAGATCGTCCATGACATCGACATCCGCCGGGATAGACAAAAGGCGATCTTCGAAGGCCGCTTTGAACTTTGGCATGTGCTCGATGTACCACGGCTGGGAGAGCGCTACCTGCACGATCCTGGCCGCGCCATAGCGCTGCATGGCCACCTCGGCCAGATAGGCGCCGTTGCCGCGCGCATCCAGCGCTCCGGAGCGAAAACGCGGCAGACGGTCTGCGACAAAGAACAGCACCTGTTTTTGCTGCTCGAACGGCACGTTGCTCATCTCGACCAGGAATGGAGCGGTCAGGCGCAGATCCTGACTCTGAATCAACGGCACCAGCACGCTCAAGTCGCCGGAGCGCCCGAAATCCAGCCCGAAATATCCCTGCAACGACACATCCAGCCGCGACAACTCCGGCAGCAAAACGCGCTCGCACCACTCCAGCACTTCGCCTTCACGCAAAAACGCCTCCCGAGTTGCAAACTCCTGGGGTAGTGACAACCGATGCACGGCGCGCGCGCGATCCATGCAAGACTCGATCACCGCGCGGGTCAGATAGACGCCGGAGCCGCTCGACGGCACCACATCCAGCTCTTCCTCGGCGTCGCTGCCGTAGTCGGCGTAGGCTTGCGCGACCCATGCCTTTTCACCCTTGCGGCTCCACGCCTCGTGCGTGACCAGACAGATGCGCCGGTACAACCCATACGCGACCGCCTCTTGAAAGGTGTAGCGGTGCACCACGTACCCCTTTTTGCCGGCCCGGCACTCCTGAATCAGTTGGTTGAACGGCGAGTCGTCGCCGTTATGGCTGGAGATGATGCGCACCTTGCCGCCCCACAACAGCAGCGCCATGGCCGCCTTGATCAGGTCGGGCAGGTGCGGATGGAAGGCCGCCTCGTCGATGACCACCACACCTTGTTTGCCGCGCAGGTTGCTGGGCGCGGAGGAGAGCGCCGTGATCCGGTATCCGGAGGCGAAATCGATGCTGTAGGTCAGAATATCCCGCTCCACATCCTCATCACGAAAAAGCGACTCGCGGATTTCGCTGGCCGCCTTCTGGATCCCCTTGGCCCAGCCAGCGCAGGCGCGGATGTACTCCTCGGCCATCTCCTTGTTGTAGCCGATGTACCAGACGTCCGCGCCGCCATCCGATTTGCCCGTGGCCGCGATCAGCACATCATCAACAGCCTCGGCCCAGGTGATGCCGATGCGGCGGCTCTTCTCGCAGATTTTGACCTTGGCCTTGTCCGCGACCCATTTTTGCTGATAGGGCAAAAGCGCCGGCGGCGCCGGGTCAATCTGCATGGTTGAATCCATCATTGCGTGATCCCCAGAATATGCTGGCGTATGCTGGCCACGGCATCGCCCGACAAGCCACCCTGCCGGGCGATGGTTTCGATCTCTTGAGCCACGGATTTGGTTTTGGCACGCACCTCGGTCTGATAGCGCTTGAGCGCCGTCGAGGTTCCGGATATCTGCGCGATCGCCTGGCCGAGCGCGGCAAAACTGATCTTCGGATCCGCTTCCATCTTGATCAGATACCCGAAAGCCTTTTCCTGGAACAGTCGGATCAGGGCGTCCGAAAGCGCGTTTTCTTCATCCGGGACCGCCTCGGCAATCGCCTGGGCCTGCTGGGACGCCATCTTCAAGGCACCCAGACGCCGCTCGAAATCCTGGCCGTAGCGGTGCAGCGCGCTCCGGGAGATCTCGCACCCCTTTTCCCGCAACGCCACTTCAAGCGCCCGGTAGCCGCTGAAATTCCCCTCGACCAACGCCTCGTCCAGCCACCCCTTGATCTCTTGCGGCAGTTCGTAAACCAGAGAGCGCTGCGGCATCGCTCACCTACCAGTATTTCACGGGCCGTGCGATGCCCGGATCGCAATCCACGGTGTATTCGGCCACATCCACCCCATACCGCGCCAGCTCGACATGCCAACTGCCGTCCGGGGATTGCTTGACCGTCACCAACTTGCGATCATCAAGATAGTCCAGCTCGCGGCGCAGCTCGTGCGCGGTGGCATCCGGAAACATCCCCTGGACCACGGACAACACCAGCTCCTCGCGTGCGCCGATGGGTCGGGCGTTGTTGAGTGTGAGCAGGATGGTCCAGCGCATCGTTTCGCGCCGCGCCTTGGCAAGATCAACGCTCATGCGTACAGGCTCCCTTTGTCTGTAAATTTTCAAGCCGGACGCTCAGCGCATCCAGCTTGGCCTCGATGGTCGTCTGACCCCGAACGTAATCCTCGCGTCGGACATAGTGCGAGAGCATGCCAACCTGCATGCGGTTCATCTCTTTTTCCTGCTCGCGGAACTGTCCGTCCAGCTCTTTCTGCCGCTCGGCAAGCTCCTGGATCGAGTCACGCAACGTGCGATCCGCCGCCGCCCTGGCCTGCTCCATGCTGTTGAATTTCTCATCCAGTCGCGTCTCGAACTGGCTGACCAGCACTTTGACCCCGGCTGCGGTAAAGCCGAAGAACGCCAAAAGCAGCGAAATCAGCTGCCACAACTCCATGTTGATCATCATCGTCCGCGCTCCACACGCTTTTGGCACGGCAGGCAGCGCCGCGCCCCAGGATTGGCCAAAAGCCGCTCCTGGGGAATGGCGATGCTGCAATCTTCGCAGAAGGCGCGTCCCTGCTGCTGCCGGAAAGATCGTGTGTGCGCCGCGATCAAGCGGGCGGTCTCGATCTCGGCGATGGCCTGCGCCTGGTCTGCCTCGTCCATCAGTTGTGATCCTGAGGCAAGAAATCGGGCTCCTTGTTGGATTTGGCCAAGATGCCGGGGATATCTCTGGCGTTGAACGCGTGGCCGTAGTTTCCGGCCAACGTATGCATGAACTTGCCGAGGGGTTTGTCGGACGAGATGGGCAACGCGGCTGTCATGTGCGCAAGAGCGCCGCCGATGGTGAAAAAGCCGCCGATGACACTGCCGATGTTGTCCGGAATCAGCGGCGCCACGACGTTCGCCACAGTGATCAGTGTGGCGGGATCCATGGCCATCGCCAGGGCGGGAGGAAGAGTGACCACGGCAAGAGCAGGGAGAACGATGAGCCATTTTTTGGACATGTTTCAGGATCCTTTAAAAGGTGGTGAACAAAGATTCAAACGTCAAAGCGACTCCGGAAATCATCCGGACACTTGCAAGGTCAGGATAACGATTCGTGCGTGACGACGGACAGCCGACAGCAGTCGGCAGGCTATTTGGAGGCCTCCCATTCGACCCGGTCGAGCCAGCCACCGGCGAGGAATTTGGCCTGACTGGGATCCTTGCGCGCCAAAGCCAGGTAGTGCGCCCCCTGCGCCAGATTCATCAGCCGGAACAGCAGCAAGCCGACCCCGTGTTCCAGCATCTTGGCCACGGCGGCGAGCGTTCCTGGCCCGACACGACCATCGACCGCGAGCTTTCCGGAGAGCCGGAACCGCTCGTTGAGAATGTTGATCGACTCTTGCAGCCACGTCTGGGCAGCCACCACCCCGCAGTTGACCGCGGAGTCGAACATCTCCTCGGCGATGGCCTGATGCTCGATCCGGTCACAGCCGCAACGCTCCCAGAACTCCGTGCGGTAGAACGCCTCCACCATCGCGTCCAGCTCACCCATGCGGCCATAGCCGCGCAGCACCGGAGAGCCGGACTTGTCCTTGGCCGCATCGATCAACCACCACCCCAGCCACCCGGGATGATAGACGCGGGCAATCCCCCGGTAGGTCTCGCCACCGCGATCACCAGGCGTATTGCACCAGCCACCCTCGTGGCCCATGGTCTTCTGAAAGGCTTTGTGGAAATCGGGCATGTCGCGCTCCTGAACCAAAATTGGGTCGTCGCCCCGGAGACTTCCGGGGCGAGGTTGGTTCAGGATAGGAGATCAGGAGGGGGGGAGGGTAGCCGACGGGTGACGGTTGGTGTTGCTCGCTCAGTCTTGTTTTGATGTTAATAATCAAAATTATAACAAACTTTGAAACGATTTTACAAATGAACAATTTTCTATTATCAATCTCTATGGTGCATCCGATATGTTATCCACAAACATCATTCTGAAAGATCTCCAAACTGGACCCTTCCTGTCGTCAACATCATTATAGGAAAAAAATACGATGAAAAGACTGCTGTCCGTTTCTTTGGTCGCATTGGCAGGCTGCGCCTCCATCACCACCGGCACCTCGCAAAACATACTGGTGGACACCCCTAAGGTAACGGGCGCCCGATGCCAGTTGACGGACAAAAAAGGAGGTACATGGCATGCTCCTGACACCCCAGGTACCGTCACTGTGCGCAAAGGGGATGGTCCCATGACAATCATCTGCAAAAAAGATGGATACAAACCCAACACCATCCAGGTGGACGAGGACCTCGCTGGGGCCACCCTTGGCAACATCATCCTGGGTGGTGGGATCGGCATTCTGGTGGACGCCACCACCGGAGCCGCACAGCAATATCCCGACAAAGTCGTGATCTGGATGGAACCGGAAAGCTTCCCGTCCGAGGCCGCCCGCGCATCTTGGATACAGGACAAAAAAGCCTACGAACAATCCATTCTGGACGCAGAAGCGAAGAAACAGGAACAGGAAAAAATGGATCTGGACAAGACGAGGTAATATGCTGGTTGATAAAGCAGGGCCAGGAAAAACCCGGCCCTGCTTTATTTTAATCTTGACGAAACATGGCTCGTGCAACGGTTGGAGGTTATGCGCATCCGGCCAAGCGCTGGCAGGGTGGCGGGTCGCAACAGGCGAAAATGTTGGAGAACCTCCCCGCCTTGCTGGTGTCCGGCGCAACGATGCTGCGTTGCGCCAGGGTCTCCATGGCAATCACCATGCGGTTCATCAGCGCCAACATGGGGTCCGTGGGTGGCGTCGGCTCTTGTGAAATGCTTTGTGAAAATCGTGCAGGTCGCGCTCCTGACAAAAGGGTTGCGTCCGCACGGGAACCTCCCAAGGCGGCATCATGGTCAGGACAGGAGGAAAAGATTTGATAACAGAATACGACGACTGCCGGTATTTTTTTCTTAGTTTTCGTTAACAGCACTCAAAACGCAATGATTATATATGGACAGTCATTGACTGATCATTAATTATTGAATACAATTTTCATCATCATTTGTTACTTTCTTAAGAGGTAGCCGTCATGAGTAGAGAGAAGGTGAAGCAAGTTATTGTTGAGTATTACACATTCTCGTTATCAGGAGAGTCAAAGAAAAGCACGTTTGACTTGATATCCGATCTGATTGTTGACAAGAAATCCTATCAAGAGAAAAGAGATAACAGTTTTGGTCTTCGGGATGTTCGGGCAAGTCGTTCTGGAAATATTATCAATGGAGTCTTTGCAAAATACAGAAAAAACAATCTCCCTAAAATTGGTGCCGTGGGTGCCGATGGCGAGAGGCCTATCGATCTATCCCCTGACGAAGCATTGTTGGAAAAAAATCATTTCTTGATTGTCAGAAACCGTAATCTCATCGTTTATCAGAAGAATGGAAATGGTAGTGCAGCAGAATATTTGGCTGAACATTTGACCAACTTGATTAGACAAGAAGGGATGGAGAACCTCCTTTCTTTCAGTCCAGTGCCGGATTATGGTGATTTTATCGAAATCTTATCCAGAGGTCAGCCAAAGAGGATCGAGTTCAAGCTGGCCAGACCCAGTTCAGCCGTGATTGGAAAGGCTGCGGACGATCTCAATGGTGCGGTGGCGAAACTCTTTGCCGGGACGGACGGTCTGAATTTACGATGCGCACTCACTCCGGATCGCCACCAGGTTCTGAACAAGCGAGGAGTGCTGGCACTTTTCAAATCCCTTTTCTCGGGCGGAAACACGGTGGTTGCCGCCAAGGCCGTCATGCTGGACGATGACGGGCATTATAGGCATCCGGTCAATCTGATCACCAAAACTATCACCGACGTCATCGAAGTAAAAATGGATGGTCGCTACCCGGATCAGGAAGACATCCAATCAAAACTATTGGGAGCCTACGATGGCAGAAGAGAGCTCTTCCAGGAAATTCTGGCCAGCTAAAAAGGATCTTGCGTGGGCGATTCCGGTTGGAATCATTGCTGGCATAACTGTTTTCAAATATGGATCGCCCAATATCGGCAACAAAAACATCATGCCGCTCGCTTTGTCGATTGCCACGATTTCAGGAACGCTGATCGGCTTTCTTCTGACGACGACCAGCCTGCTGATCAATATTTCTGATACAAGGCTAATGAAGAACCTGTATCAGTCAGGACACTTGGCGGATATGACTTTTTCCGGATTGTTTCAGTCGATCATTCTGTATCTTGTGACACTCATCGCGGCGATTCTGTTTAATTTCTGCCCAGATACAGTTCAATGCATCTGTATATCATATTTGATCGGTTCATTTTCATCGTCTCTCGTCGCCTTCCTCCTGTCAGGTCGCAGAATTTTTCACATCTTGCTGTACGCAAAACGTCCGAGCGAATAATGCGAAGACCGGGGTTTCCCCCGGTCTTCGTCGTCTTAAATGGTTTTCGTCGTAAGCACGCCTCAAACCCGTCCCTCATCTGCCTGCAACCGCGCCTGCAACCGCGCACGCAGCCGGGTCAGTTTCCGGCTTTTGATCTCCATGAACTGACTGCCGTCCGGATCAAAGATCAGCAGCATCTGACTCAGCATGATCGAAACGTCCGCCAGCTCCTCGACAATGTTCTCGCCCCGGCCCCGGCGCTCGTTCAAAAGCGCCTTTGCCAGCTCCGACATCTCCTCCAGCGCCATGTCCACCTGCTTGGATTTTCCGTGAATCACCAACGCCAGCTTGTAGAGCGCCGTCTCCTCCGCAGCTGCGGCCTCCTGGCCATTCAGCCTGTCCACGAGATCCATGACGGCCAGCTCCTCAAGTCGCTCATCTTCGCGCGCCTGTTCCATGGCTTGCCGCATGTGATCCATCTCCTGTCTCACAGAGTCTCTGCCAACCTGAAACCCTTTTTGCCACAACCCTGGCGAGCGTATAACTTGCATCTCTTCTTCCATCTTCCCCTCCGTCACGATCCAGATATCAAAGGCGACTGTTGCACACCATATTGACCAGCAGCAGCCGCATCACCGCCCGTTGCAGGCGCGTATCCTCGATCCCGGCAGTCAACTCGGCGGCGCGCGCCTGCTCTTCCTGGGTCGGTGGCCGCAGCGGAGGAGGTGGCGCCGGTGGCGGGGCAGGCGCAAATTTCAAGGTTTCCGTCTTGCATCGCAAACTCTTGACCGTCTCGATCTGAAGCTGCTCGCGCAGTGCGCTCAAAATCTCCGGCGCCCGGAATTGCATCTCAGCCGCCCAGGCCGAGGAGTCCACCCGCACCGTGAGCGTGCCATTGACCATCCGGATCGGCTCGGTGTGCGCGGCCAGTTCGCGCCCGGCCACCATCCGCCAGTCGCGCGCCAACTGACACGCCTTGCTGGTCGGATGGTCGAGCAGATGACCGGCCACCTTGTGTACCATGCCCGCAAGCGGGCCGTTGCCGCCTGAACGATCAGGCGCAGTCGCGCGCATCGCTCAATCCAAGCTGCCTCCGGCACGCCTCTCGATAGACCTCTCCGGCATGCAGGGCTTCGCCTTTGGTGGCAAACAGCCCGGTCGGATGACGCGAACCAACAAGCGTTACGGAGCGTGAGGAGAGCAAGCCAAACTCACCCAGATATGGCGTCCATCCGAACAGGTGCGAGAGAAACCCACGCTCCCACCGCGCCGAAACCTCCGAACAGGCAAAAAACTCCATGGTCGAGCGGTCCATCTCGTCAGTCGCGTGCGCCATCTCTCACTCCCTAAAACGTCATCACGAGTTGCCGACTCGCAAACTCCCGCCGCTCGGCATCTTTCAGGCTCGCACGCGGAATGATTCTCTCAATAGTCCGGAGGTCCAGCTGGTATTCGCGCGCCAGGGCCGCGGCTTTCTCGCCATCGTCGTAGCGCCGCAGAATCTCCCGATCCCGCAGACAACGCAGCGCAGAGATGGCGCGCGGGATCTTGATCACCTCGCCCGCGTAGACCTCGGAAAGCTTGCTGGCCGCCTCCCAACCCAGTATCCCGACAAGCAGGTGGTCCAGGGTTAGTTTTTTGGGCACGATCACTTTCAACCCGCCCATCGCGTTGACAAGCGCCATTGTGGCCGGCCAACCGATCACATCCCGGATCTCTCGCAAGCTCTCCGGCAACTCCTCCTGGCAGACATCATGCAGCGACGCCTCATTCATGGCCCGTCTTCCCAGGCAGTCGTTTGGCGTCATACTCCAGCGCCTGAATCACCTTGACCAACTGCCACTTCTCCAGCCACTCGACCCACACCTGCACGTCCAGATCACCCCCAAAGAACATGTGCCGGGCAATGCCATCGGCATACGCCAGGCGCGCCGCGCCCTCTCCCAGGCGTCCGGCGTTTTTCAGCATCGCCGCCACCTTGGCAATCATGGCCTCGTTGCCCTTTTTGGGCTGTGGTCGTCTGCCCGCCGGTGAGGCCGGTTGTTCGGCAGCCTTGGGCCATTTCGGTTTCCAGCCCAGCTTTTGCAGATGGGACAACAGATCCGCCGTATCCTGCGCCGACAGCGTCTTCGAGCTTTCCACGCCGTACCGGTCCCGCAACATCTGGCGATACTGCGCGTCATCCAGCCCCAACTCCATCTTGGCAATGTGAATCTTGGCAAAAGCGGCGCTGCTCGACATCTCATCCTCCATGGCGCTCTCAGGCGCTCTGACGGCACTCTGAAATGGTGCTTGGCGCTCTGAGGCGCTCTGTTGGCACTCTGAAATGGTGCTTGGCGCTCTCAGGCGCTCTGTTGGCACTCTAAAATGGTGCTTGGCGCTCTCAGGCGCTCTGTTGGGCGCTCAACGGCGCTCAAACCTGGTGCAACCCCAATCCCAGGTCGCGATATGCACAACCTTGATCTCGCACCCGCCCAGGCCGCTCAACCCGTGGCGCTGCCAATGTCGGCAGTGCCAGCAGATGCGCGCCCCAATGGGGATCTGGATGGTTTGCGTGGTTACGTCCACTCTGTTTGGCCCGCCAGCCCGCAATGGCCATAGCGCGTTTTCTGCGACTCGACCTCGTTGGCCGGCATATCCCAACGCCACGCCATACACCCGGAACCGATGCACGGCACCATAACCTTCCGATCCGCTTGCCTCACCGCCTCATGCCGGGCTTGGCAACACCATATCCGGAAGGCTTCTTTCTCAGTCACATTCATGGCGCCCTCAATAGCTGGTCTGGAATGTCAGGCTGCTCATCAGGCCAGGGCCACCACGCCCCGACGACCGCCCCTTTCGAGGCGGTTTCGCTCATCCTTCCACCACTTTAAGGTCAGGGGGATATACACCGTAGCGCTTACCGTTTGAAAACCAAACAAGAACAAACTGGTTTTCTCTGCTTCTGTTCTGAACCTGGCCTAGCATGTTAGTCTTTAAACATTTAACGATCTGTCCAGGTCTAAAATTTGTTTTATACGTTCTATTAACTAAATTATAAGGGTATTCCATGACGGTCTCCATCTGGTTTTTTGGCTGCTCATCAGGCCAGGGCCACCACGCCCCGACGACCGCCCCCCCATAGGGACGGTTTCGCGCTTCGTGATTATTGACTGCGGATCATGTTGAGCTTGTGTTTGTAAAGATCAACCATATTCTCTTGTTCCTCGATCTCATGCGTCTCCATGACACGCAGACGGATGATCATGCGCATGATTTTCGGAAAAAACCCTTGCGCATTTGCTTCCAGATAGACGGCACGGATGTCTGCGGCAATGCCGGACTTCTCTTCTTCCAGCCGTTCGATCCGCTCGATATATCGACGCAGATCATCGTCCGAATTGGCATTCAGGGGGTCAGGCTTCGTCATGGCTTTCATTTTTTGGGAGGCGTTCATGCTTAATTCTCCAGATTCACTTCCTTCAACTCGTACCAGAATTGGTCCTTCTCCACACGCCGCGCGCCAACGCTCGCCAGCCGCTCGTCCGACCACTCGCGCATGATATCCTTGGCCGGATCCTCCCGGACGCGAATCGCCTCGTGGATTTTCATGGCCTTCAGACGCTCCAGCACCGCCCCCCACGTCGATTTGACGGCGGGTGCAAGCTCATACGAGAGACGGAACCCGAACATTCCGAAAACCAGATCCACCGTCTTCTTGGCAACGAACAGCTCTTTCTTGTTGTGCTCGGCGTAGTTCGCCAGCCCGTTGCCCATCGCCTCCAGTTTCTTGCGATGCGGGGCGGCCAGTGCGTCCGCGAGCGCCTTGGCCGCGTCGATCTCGCGGTTCAAGTCGGTCTCGATCCGCTGGATCTCCCGGCTGATCTGCGACATCTCGGCCATCACCTGGTTGGCGTGATCCAGATCCCGAATGTAGAAAATCTCCGGCTTCGTGCGCGCCATCTCTTACCCTCCTTTCCGTGCCCAATAGGTCCGCCGACGCGGATTGCCCATCCCGATCTCTTTCATGATCCGCAGCGCCTTGGCATGTTCCGCCTCGCTCCGGATCCATCCCCAAAATCTCTTCAACCATTTCATCATGCCGCCATCTCCTCACCCGGTTCGCCAAAATGTCTCACCAACTCATCACCCGTCGCCTCACGACGCACGATCACCACCTCGCTCGCCGCACCCCGTTCCAACAATCCCCCCACAAACTCCAACGCGCACGGCAGATCGGAAAACACATAAACCTGGTTGAGCAGTCCCGGAAATCCCGCCTCGATGGTGACCTCATAGACCACCCTCATTTCGCCCCTCCCTTGCCGCACTCCCGGCACGCCACCCACATGCGCACACGCACAGGGTTGGTTGATGCAAACGGTTTCTTGCGCCACGCTTCGCACGCCAGCGCCGGGATTTCGCCCAGCGCGTGGCAATCAACCATCTCGCCCATGAAAACCGCCTTCACCTGGGCTTCAACCCGGCTTAAACTGCCCTTGTACTTGTTCAACAACACCTGATTGACCACGGCCACGGCATAACCGATCTCCCTGGCCGACCGGCTTTGACTGGTCTCATCGCACGCCCGCGCCAGCTCCCTGACCCATGTCGGCATGGTCTCACCCCAGCTCTTCTGTGCGGTCACAAGGTTGTTCATGACCGCCCCCCGGTCAGGCGCGGATGCACCTTGCCTGTGTTCGGATCCAACACCGATCCGTCGCGCCGCAGGGACGGGGCCTTCGAGCCGGTATTGGCCTGGCGCGGCAGGGTGTATTTGGCCATGACTCCAGGCCGCGACGCCTCAACCACCGCCAGAATTCCGGCATGATGCAGCCCGTTGATGTAGTCCTTGGCGTCCGATAGGGCGATGCCGCAAGTGATGTGCAGGTCGCGAACGCTGAAGGTTTTGGCGATCTTCATCGCCGTCCACGCCTTCTGTCTCCCGGTTTGCGGCACATCCGAACCATCTTCGCGCACCCGGGGGCGATCCACCCCGACATCCCGCTCCAGCCGATAAAATCCCTCGTTGACAGACAGATGTCCGGATTGCACCAGCGCGCGCAAATAGCCGCGGATCGTGTCTGGATGCACCCGCGAGATGTCTGTCATCTCGGCAAACGAAAAGCGGCGCCAGATGCGGATCAACGCCCAAACCTGATCGCTGCCCGTCAACTGGAGAGCCTTCTCGATTCGGGTTTTCACGCTCTTCATCTATCGCGCTCCCTGCCGGCGCGTCGGGGCCTCGCCGGTGTAGAACGCCCGGTCACCCCAGCCCGAAAGATCCATCTCCCGCTTCCCCTCCGAGGCCCCCATCTCCTGCACCCGCTCCAGATTGACACAGATGCGGCGCGCCGATCCGTTACTCGCACGATGAATCCGGGCCAACAGCTCATCAGTCACTTGCACCCGTTTGCAGTAGAACGACCGCAGCAGTTTGGCATCCTCCATGTCAGCCGGCTGGGCAGCCACCCAATCCAGAATCCGGCCATGCACCCGCTCGAACTTGGACAACTTGCCCGGCAAACCCTCCTCGCCGATCAGCAAAATGGTGCAGCCAGGTGCGCTCTCGTGGATGTCCCGCACCACCTCGATCAAACCCCGCTCCACCAGGTGATCGGTCTCATCGATGATCAGTGGGCGGCGCGAGGCCGCCAGCTGCTCGGCGATCTGATCCACCATCACCGGAATGGTCCGCTCCGGCTCGATCCCCATCTCCTTGAGCACCGCCAGCAACATCGCCTTGCGGGTCCAGGTTGAACGCGCCTGAACGAAATAGGCCCGATGCTCGGCGGCCACGAAAATGGCCGAATAGCTCTTGCCCAACCCAGAAAACCCGTGCATGCACACCAATCCGGGCAGATGCCCCGGACGTGCCATGGCATGCTCCATGGCCTCAGTGACAGCCATGACATTTTTCAACAGGGCCACACTGGTAATCCGCTCGCTCTCCATA
>JADFZD010000160.1 GCA_015232705.1 Magnetococcales bacterium
TAGTGGTGGTCGCGGTCTCATCGATGAACACCAGCCGATGTGGTTCCTGACGCATCCGGGGCTGACGCTTCGTCCGCCAGACCCGGCGATCCCGCGCCACGTCATCGCGACCGGCCTCGGTTGCCAGCAGCGTTTTTTTTGAAGCTGAACCCCTGCTTGATCAAGAACTTCGACAACGAGGCGGGATGGGCCACGACGCCGTACTCGGCGGTGAGCTTGGCCGCCAGTTCCGGCATGGTGATGTCGGCAGCCTCCTCCACCCAGCGGGCCAGGATCGCGGCGTAAGGCGCCAACTTACCGCCGCCAGGCGGTCGGCCCTGACGCGCCGGAGCCACGGAACCGGTTGCCGACACCCGCTGCGCAACCCGAACGCTTGTACTGGGGCTCACCCCGTAACGACGGGCCGCCGCACGGCGCGATGCTCCATCCTCAATCGCGCCGTAAATCCTGACCCGAAGGTCTGACGAGTAACTCTTGCCCATGATCCACCTCCAAGAAGGGTGAATCACAAATCCGGGACGATGGGAATCCCCTTCGATTCGGATTTCAGGCTCGACGCTTTAGGGGTTTACTAGGAGAATTACGTCATGCCATGTATTTCAGTTGTTGTTCCTGTTTACAAGAACATACAAACATTGGCCGAACTTCACGCTCTTCTAGTCGATCATGTAGGATCAATCACCAGCGATTTTGAATTGATCTTTGTGGATGATGGCTGCCCGCAAGGATCCTGGGATGTCATTGCGCATTTGGCCGAGATCGACAGGAGAGTGCGTGGCGTGCGATTGTCCAAAAACTTCGGTCAGCATCGTGCGCTGACGGCTGGCTTAGATATGGCGACGGGCGACTGGGTTGTGATTATGGATGCCGACCTACAGGATCACCCACGTTACATTCCCGATCTTTATGCCACGGCTGTCAAAGGCATGTGGCCAGTGGTGGTCGCACGGTGCCGGGAACGCACGGATGCGCCAATGCTGCGTATTCTGTCGCTCGCGTTCTACCGCCTTCTCAGCTACCTGTCGGGCGCGCCCTTCGATCCCATGGTCGGCAACTTCCGGATCATGTCCAGAACCGTCGTCGATGCGATCGGGCAGTACCGGGAGCAGTTTCGCCTGATCTCGGGCATTGTCAGCCTGACCGGTTTCCGCACAACCTGCGTGGAGGTCGAGCGACCCCGACGCCGGGCAGGCAAGACAAGCTATAATATTGCCAGGCGCGCATCTCTGGCCGTTGATTGTATTATCGCGTATTCTGATAAGCCATTGCGAATTTCTACATTCCTTGGCTTTGTCTTGGCCTGCGGTTCGTTTATCGCCGGGATCTATTTGATTTTGTCGGCACTCATGGGCCATCCGCCCCCGGGCTGGGCAAGCGTGATCGTGTCGTTGTACTTTATCGGCGGCTGCATCATCGCCAATCTGGGCGTGATCGGTCACTATCTGGCGCGAACCTACAACGAAGCCAAGCACCGTCCCCTCTACGTCATCGCCGAAACAACGACGGCGGCCGGCACCGATACCTAACATTACAGTTGCGATTTTGTGTTGATATGGCATCGTCGAGCAACCGCTTGATGCGCTCGTCTCCATAGGGACCATGCGATGATGTGGGCCGGCATGACCCTTGCCCGCTCGAGTCTGGTGGCAATGCGGCGGATTTCCTGAATGGACCAGCGGATCAGCGGCGGTTGCTTGGCGGCATCCGCGTCTGCATTTTTGGGGGAGTGGCGGCGTTGGCACGGTAGCGGATGCTGGCCATCATCGCGAAGGCGAGCATGACGAGGGACACATGGCGGTGCCGGCCGTGCCATGATCTGGTCTCGTTATGGTCGAGACCGAGTTCGTTCTTGGCGGCCTCGAAGCTGTCCTCGATGGCCCAGCGATGACCTTCGACGCACACCAGGGTTTGGACGGGGGTGCCCGCCGGGCACCAGGTGGAGAAGAAGGCGAGATCGCCATCGGCCGATCACGCTGGCGTGGATACCATGGCGGCGGGCCACATCGGACAGCGAATGCCCGGCCACCCCGACCTCCGCCACAATACGCCGCTTCTCGGCCTCCGGCCAATGCCGTCGGCGACGAGACGTTCCCTCGCTGCATTCGTAGGCCATAAGCAGCCCCTTGCCATCGTTGCCATGCTCAACTCGAGCACGTCATTCAGGCCGATGGACACGGCCGCGGTAAGGTAGCCGTCAGAGGACGCTTACCTTGAGGGCGACGACCGTGCGTCACCTCCCGACGGCGGCTATCAGGCGACTTGGAAAGCGGTGCGATCATGCGGGCTGACCTACTTCACCAGTCAATATCTTGAATCAGATTTCCGCCCTCCCCTGCAATCCGTAAGAGCGGTCAATGCTCCTAGGATCGCGGTGCCGTGGGCCGGGGCGATGCCGGATAAGAGCTGTGGTCATCCAGGTTCGCATCCGCGATGGCGCGCGCCGGGTTTCCGATCGCCAAACGATTGTCAGGCAGATCGCCGATGAGAACGCTGCCAGCGCCTAAGATCGCCCCGGCGCCGACCGTCAGCCCCGGCAGGACTGCCGC
The DNA here is from genome assembly GCA_015232705.1 of Magnetococcales bacterium. Lineage (GTDB taxonomy): Bacteria > Pseudomonadota > Magnetococcia > Magnetococcales > Magnetaquicoccaceae > Magnetaquiglobus. The sequence goes on from JADFZD010000160.1 coordinate 2,547, forward strand.
CGCCACGCCGATGAAGCAATGCTGTCGCAGAGTGACCCGGCTGGTGATTCTGCATGCCGGCGCCAGGTAGACGCCATCGCCGACGATCGTATCGTTGCCGACTAGGACCTGCGGATCGATCAATACGTCGTCACCGATCGACGCGCCGGTCAAAACGGTGGCGAAGGCATTGATGGTCGCACCCGATCCAACCGTTACCGATGGAGAAACCACGCTCGCGGGATGGATCAAGGGCGGCAATTGGCCACCATTGAGCCGAATAGTGGTGCCCAGGCGGTGCCGTGCGTGATTGTTACCGATGGCAAGCGCGAACCGATAACCGGCGACCCCGGATGGATCCTCCAGCCGTGTCGTCCGCCCCATGACCGCGATCCCATCGACGATCTCGCCCAGGGGCTTGGCGTCATCGATGAAACCGGCGACCGGGTGACCAAGGGCACGACAAAGGTCGGCGATCACCCGGCCCATCTGCCCGGCACCGACAATGAATAACGCGCTCATTCCGCCGGACTGATCTTGGCGATCACTATGGAAGCCATCTTGTTGATCGAGCCCATCTTTTCTTTTGTGATGTCGGAATCGTCGATCACGATCGACCACGTCTCCTCAAGAAAGGAGATCAGTTCGACCATACCGTAGGAATCAATGACCTGTAACTCGATCAAAGACGAATCGCGGGGCAGCGACTCAGTGTTATAGACGGTCACGTATCGGGACAACACGAAGTTGGCGATCTGGTCGGCAATGCTGCTTACGCTCTCAGGAATTTGGGGCATTCAACGGTTCTCATCGTGACGGGGGAAACGGGCGGCAAGGCTTCGAACGCAGCCTTGAGAAGGGTCGTCGACAAGATCAGCACGAACATCATATTCTCGCGGAAACCTTGTCGATGCCCCTCCGCCGGCGGGTGCCGGAGAAGGAGGTCGACCACGGCCGGGTCGAAATTCCCATCTCTTGCGATCCGGTCGGGCGTCAGCATATCCGCCACCTCGGGGCGCGGCCGGCCATTGGTGAAGAATGGCCGCATTTCCGGCGCCTGGTAGGCGACCTTGGGCCTGGCCCACACCGACTCGGGAAGGCGGTCGCGATAGGATTGGCG
>JADFZD010000161.1 GCA_015232705.1 Magnetococcales bacterium
AGTGGTTTGCGTCATATCCTTTGTCAGAAATCACCACATCAGGACTCATTCCTTCAATCAAGGCGTGCGCTTGAGTGATATCCGCTTCTTGGCCACCTTTCAGAATATATTTCATTGGGTTGCCCAAGGAATCTACAGAGGCATGTATTTTTGTCGTCAGTCCACCTCTTGAACGTCCGATTGCTTGAGGTCCGTATTTTTCGAACACCAACTGCATGTTGATGAACACGAATGATTGTACTATCAATCAGTAAGGCTTCGAGATCCGGGTCATCAGACACGGCTTCCTTAATCCGTTTTCAGGTTCCATTGTCTACCCATCGCCACTAGTGTCCGGCTAAGGTAGAGGGTATCGGTTGCAACCCATTGTACCACAATCTTTTTTTAAGCTTTTTGCCTGGTTTCGACTTGAATGAAATCCGGGATCCTGGCAGGTTCTCCTAGGGGGTGCTACCACCGAGGAGACAGCCATGTACACCGGCAAAACGATGTTCGCCCAAGCCATGGATTTTTTACCATGGACGACCTTTCACCGAATTGTTGATCGCTACTCGGGCGACCAACGAGTCAGGACTTTTTCATGCGCCGAACAGTACCGTGCCATGGCCTTTGCCCAGCTTACATATCGCGAAAGCTTACGCGATATCGAGACGTGTTTGTCCGCCCAGATGGCCAAGCTCTACCATATGGGCTTTCGGCACCCTGTCCGACGATCAACTTTGGCCGATGCAAACGAGACGCGCGATTGGCGGATTTATGCCGATTTCGCATGGATACTCATTCGTCAAGCACGCGAGCTTTACGCGACAGAAGAGTTGGGGATCGAACTCGACAACGCTGTCTACGCCCTGGACTCCACCACAATCGACCTTTGCCTGTCTGTTTTCCCTTGGGCGCAGTTCCGCACGACCAAGGCGGCTGTCAAGATGCACACCCTTCTGGATTTGCGCGGATCGATCCCAAGCTTCATCCATATCTCGGACGGCAAGCTGCACGATGTCAATGTTCTCGACATGCTGATTCCGGAACCAGGTGCGTTCTACGTCGTGGACCGGGCATATCTGGACTTCGAGCGGCTATACAAATTCCATCAGGCCGGAAGCTTCTTTGTGACCCGCGCCAAATCCAACCTCAGTGCAAGGCGGGTCTATTCTGCACCCACGGATCGCACTACCGGCCTGATCTGCGATCAGACCATCGTCTTGATCGGCTATCAATCCAAAAAGCGCTATCCAGAACATCTGCGCCGTATTCGCTTCAAAGATCCGGAAACGGGCAAGACATTGATCTTCTTGACCAACCAAACCGGTCTTCCGGCTTCATCGATTTGTTCGCTTTACAAGAGTCGCTGGCAAATCGAACTTTTCTTCAAATGGATCAAGCAGCACCTGCGTATAAAGAGCTTCTTTGGTACTTCGGAAAACGCTGTCAAGACGCAAATTTGGATCGCCATATCGGTCTACGTGCTGGTCGCCATCATCAAGAAGCGCCTTCAGCTCGACGTCTCCCTCTACACTTTGCTACAGATTTTTTCAGTCATTCCGTTCGAGAAAATTTCAATTAATCAATCAGTTAACGGAACAACTAAAAGAAATGACACTGAAAACCAAACCAAGCAATTGATTTTGTTTGACTAATTAACCGGACACTAGTGACCCATCGCGAGAATCTCTTATAATTTTTGTTCCAGTTGCCAAAAAAGATCGGAAGGTCACGCCAAGGCGCTCCCGGCCGGGCAGTCCAAAGTATCGCTTCGATAAAAATTCGTTGATTTATATCGATTTTTTCTTTATCTCCACGCATTTGTGACATTACGACTTTGATACGTTTCCATTGATCATCACGCAACAATAACCGATCCATATCTGCACCTCCTTTTGGACATGACATGGATTTAAATATCGAATATCAAAACGCCCTAGGGTGTGTTGACATATGAAGGCAGCGAGCCTTCAGACAAGGCGCGACGACCCGAGCAGCGCAGCATACACGGTAGTATGTGAGCAGCGAAGGGGCGTCGCAACACCGTATCAAGGCCGATGACGCAATATGTCAACACGCCCTAAGAAAGCCACACATCTCGTTCAATGTGTCACGCATGTTTTTATGGATCAGGGGGCTGTAAGATTTGCTTATTCCACTTGCCGAGCATCCCCGATTCGTATAAAATTATTTTGATTAAAATATGAAATCAAATCAACTTATCGATACGGGATGGCACGGATCCCACCATGAATCTCAGCATGCACCCCACCAGTCCCCTTTACCTATGGCACCGTCTTATCCGATTTCTGGACGTCCATTCGATCAGCTTTCGCATTCTTGCGGCAGTCAGCATCATCGGTACCGTGGCCCTGGCCCTGCTCGGAGCCCTGCTGGTCCGGGACATGGAAAAAAACCTTTTCAGACAATACGAAAATACCATTTTTTCCCTGGCCGAACATGCCGGTCAAGGTCTGCAGACCATCATGTTGGCCGGCTATGCCGACATCGCGCGCAATTACTCGGACAATCTGCGCAAAGTACCTGGACTGTTAACTTTTCGCATTCTCAACCGTTATGGCCGCGAGGCGTTCCACCCGGAGGGAGAACCGGCCTATGAGGCGAGCGGAGAGATTCTGACTGCCTTCAAACAAGCGATCCAAGAGAAAAAACCGGCATCCTTCACAGAAACTGGCGTCGAAGGCAATCAACGTACCCTGCTGATGCCCCTGCTCAACGCCACCCCCTGCCATGCCTGTCACGGAGATGATCACGAGGTGCGCGGGGTTTTTCAACTCACCGTCTCCCTGTCCGACATGGAACGGGAAATCGCCGCAGCCCGCAATCAGGCGATTCTGGGCACGATCACCGCCGTGGCTCTCTTCCTGGCTTTTCTCGGTTGGTATCTGGCTCGTTCCCTGCGCGACCCCTTGCGCAATGTCAGCTCCGCCATCGAAGAGGTTGCCAGCGGCAACCTCACCAGCCGCATCGACGCCTCGGGCCGTGATGAAATCGCCACCATCGCCCATCACGTCAACCAACTCAAAGAGAAGCTGGTTGATACCATCCGCATGATCAACCTGCAATCCGGCGGCATCACCGCCTTCATCCGCGAAGTACTGAAACTCCGTGTCGCCATTGGCGCCGACACCACCGGAATCCGGCAACTCTCCGGCGAAGTCTCCGACGAAAACGATCGTCTGGCCGCCGAGATCAACCACATGACCAAACTCCTCCACCAATCTCTGGAGAACATCACGGCGATTGCCCAATCCGCCGGTAAAGTGGCCGATGGCATCCGCGTCACGGCCTCGAATGCCGACGACGCCAGCCGCAATGTCACCACCATGGCCGAGGCCGCCGAAGAGATGACCGCCAATCTCGACGATGTCAACAACAGCCTGGATCAGGTAAGCCATTCGGTGGCACGCGTGGCGCGCTCCATCGCCGAAATGACCAACTCTTTGGCCACGGTCGGACAACGCTGCGAAATCGCCAACGAATCCTCGCGCACGGCCCACGAGCATGCCCAACAGACCTTCGCCGCCGTGGATGAACTCTCCAACTCGGCCAACGAAATCGGCACCGTGGTCGGCATGATCCAAGCCATCGCCGAACAGACCAACATGCTCGCCCTGAATGCCGCCATCGAGGCCG
>JADFZD010000162.1 GCA_015232705.1 Magnetococcales bacterium
CAGCATGCGTTTGGTCATGGTACGGCCATTCTCCTTGCATTGGTAAGGCCGACGATCCTTGGTCGGGTCGTGCGGAAGGGATCACGGTTCGCTAATAAAAGCGTGCACCATGAGGCGACTTCCAGGGAGCCGAGGGATCGGGCCAGGGGTTCGAGTGATCCGGGGGCACGGCCTCCGGAGAAAAGATCCTAAAAAATAAATAAATGGCGGTGTAAAACCATGCGAGATGTGGGCGATTCGAGGTTGGATCCTCTGGCCGGACGCGAGGGAACCATGGTGACGGATGTACATCTGACCCAGTTTGACAAGCAGCGCACCCGCTGGACCCTGGATGCGCCAAGCGCGCAGCGTGGCGAAGAGAAGCGGATTCTGATCCACCATCCCCGACTGGCGTTTGCCCTCGAAGGTCGGGAAGAGGTGGTGGTGACCTCGGACAGCGGCGAGGTTGATGGGGCCACGGGACGGATGCTTTTTTCGGGTCGCGTGGTGGCCGGTGATCCGGAGATGGGGCGTCTGATGACGGAACAGTTGCGCTTTGACCCCGAAAAGAGGATCTTGTATTCCGAGTTGGCGTTCCGCATGGAACGCGAGGAGATGCGTCTGGAGGGACAAGGTTTGACCGTGGAACAAGACACTCAGATACTCAAGGTCGATTCCCATGTCCGGATGACCTTTCCCGCGGCGATACTCGTGACGGAGCAACCATGAAACCCGGGATTCTGGCTGGATGGATGCTGGCCCTGCTGGCCGTGACGACATCGGGAGCCGTGATGGCAGCCCCGGCGACCTCGGCTTCACGCATGCAGGCGTTGTCGATCACCTCGGATCGTCTGGAGATGGACGACAAAAACCAGGTGGCGATTTTTTCGGGACATGTGGTGGCCGACGATGGTCGGATGCGTCTGAATGCCGATCGCATGACGGTGCGTTACGACAAGCGGATGAAGGGCAACGGCGGGGTTCGCGAGGTCAAGGCCGAAGGTCGGGTGACGATTCAGCAGGATCGCGATCATGGTACGGCGGATGTGGCGCTTTATCAGGTGGAAAAACGGGTCGTGGAACTGACCGGCATCGAGCGGGATGCCACGGTGCGACGTGGCGATGATCAATTGACCGGCAAGCGGATTCTGGTAACACTCAATACCCAGCAGCGCATCGACAAGGTTTCGGTGCAGGGTGGTGAAAATCGCCGCGTCAGTGCGCGCATTACGCCATCCGGGGTGGTTGGCGAAGCGCCGCGAAGCGGGAAAGATGCCGCATCTTCGGGTGCAGAGCCGTCGGGTACTCCCCCCTCTGCCGGACTGGCTTTGACACGGGAGAAGATGAGTCTTCCCGCACCCGGTCAGACGCCAGGGGCGACCGAATCCCCGAGTGGCGCCATCGCGACGGGTGGCGCAAAGCGCGCGACTGGGGAGTTGAACGAGCGGCCAACACGAATCCCCTCTGCCGGGGTCACCCCGTCCGCGGAGTCGCCGGGGGATGCCTCCGCGAGGGAAAAGACCGAGTCTGAGTCCGGCGCGGTTCAACGCCAGGAGAGCGCACCTTCGCCCAACGCGGTCGAGCGTGAATCGGGATCGAGCGAGATGACGTTGCCCACGCCCAAACCCAGGCGTCGTGTCCTGCAACCGCCAGCGGCACGCCGGTGAGCAGCACCGTCAAGCCGTGCCTGGAGGCCAGGGATCTGGGCAAGAGCTATCAGGGCCGGACGGTTGTCAATGCAGTATCCCTGTCGGTCGAACCCGGCGAGGTGGTGGGGCTGCTTGGACCCAACGGCGCCGGCAAATCAACCATGTTCTACATGTTCGTGGGACTGGTGGTCCCGGATAACGGGTCGATCTGGCTGAATGGCACACCGATCACCTCCGAACCGATCCACCTTCGGGCCCGATCCGGAATCGCCTATCTGCCGCAAGAGGCATCGATCTTCCGCAAGATGACGGTGGCCGACAACATCCTGGCCATCCTGGAGACGCGCCCCATGAACCGTCGGGAGCGTATGGAACGGCTTGACCGGCTGATGCGGGAGTTGGGGGTCGATCATCTGGCCAGCACCAAGGGGTATGCCCTGTCCGGCGGGGAACGCCGTCGGGTGGAAGTGGCACGCGCCTTGGCGATCGAACCGCGCTATATTCTGCTGGACGAACCGTTTGCGGGCGTGGATCCCCTGGCCGTGGCCGACATCCAGACGATCATCCGTCATCTGGCGGGAATGGGGATCGGCATACTGATTACGGATCACAATGTACGTGAAACCTTGGGAATTTGCGATCACGCCTATATCCTAAGCCAGGGGATGGTTCTGGCAAGAGGGCGACCCGAAGAGGTCGTGCAAGATCATCAGGTACGCAGCATGTACCTGGGCATGGATTTTCAATTGTAGGGTTATCAGGGCAACCGGGTTGTTGGTATGGCGTATGGTCTGTCACAAGAGCTGAAGCTGCGTATGGGCATGCAACTGGTGATGACTCCCCAGTTGCAAATGGCGATCCGTTTGCTCCAGATGTCGAGTCTCGACTTGGCCGAATACCTGCAAGAGGAGTTGGACAAAAATCCGCTTCTTGAGCGGGATGACGGCCCAGGTGGCGTGGAAGGCGAGGAGCCCCTGCCTTCGGACAAGATCGCCAAGAGCGACGACATGATGGACGCCTCCTCGCCGATCATGGAGACCTCCATCTCCGAAGATCTGCCGGTGGATGCCGACTGGTCCGATGTCTACTCCGGCGACAGCTACGGCGCAGCCCAGTTCGAAACCCCTGCCGGCAGTGAAGCCCCGCCCCTCGAAAACACCCTCACCCGTGGGGATACCCTCTTTGATCACCTGACCTGGCAACTCGGCGTTTCGGCGGTCAACAACCGGGAGCGGGTCTTCGGCATGGCCATCATCGACGCCATCGATGATAACGGCTATCTCGGGAGTGACCTGACGGTGCTCGCAGAGATGACCGGGGCATCCCTTGAGGAGATGGAAGATGCCCTGGTGCTGGTGCAGTCCTTCGATCCCCCTGGAATTGCCGCGCGCAACCTGGCCGAGTGTCTGTTGTTGCAACTCAAGGCCCTCAAGCAGGCGGTACCCCCCTACACCTCGCTTCTGGAACGTCTGGAGGATCTGGGACGGCGTGACTACCGCAAGTTGAAACGGCTGTTGCGTCTCGACGACGACGAACTGGCGGAAGCGGTCGAGATGATCCAGTCCTTGAACCCCAAGCCAGGATTGGCTTTTGGGGTCGAGCAGGCCAATTACATCATTCCGGATGTCTTTGTACGCAAGCAGGAGGGTGAGTGGATCGTCGAGATCAATCCCGAGACCGTGCCCCGGTTGCGCATCAACCGCGCGTATGAAAAGGCGATCAACGATCGCATGTCCGAACGCGACAAGCGTTTCATGACCGAGAATGCCCGTTCGGCACAGTGGTTGATCAAGAGTCTGGAGCAGCGTTCGAGCACCATCTATCGGGTTGCCGAGAGCATTGTCCGCTTTCAGAAAGATTTTCTCGAATACGGTCCCGAATATCTGCGTCCCCTGATCCTCAAGGACGTGGCCGATGATATCGGCGTGCATGAGTCCACGGCCTCGCGTGTCACCAGCAACAAATACATGCACACCAACCGGGGCATTTTCGAGTTGAAGTTCTT
>JADFZD010000163.1 GCA_015232705.1 Magnetococcales bacterium
GGCAGCCTTGTCCGACGCCTTGCCGGAAAGAGACATGACATAGGCCGTCAGATCATCCACCTGGGCATCCGTGAAAGCGCCACCCGCCGTATTCAAATGGGCTGGCATCTGACCGTTCCGACCATTGGTGATCGTCGTTTGTATGGTTTCCAGATCGCCGCCAAACAGCCAGTCGTCATCCGCCAGGGTCGGGAAACCACCCGCCTTGACGCCGATGCCCGCCGGTCCGTGACACGGCGCACAGATATCACCAAACAGCGCCTTGCCACCGGAAATCGAGAATTGCAGCAGTTGGTTATCCTTGCTGATCTCCTTCAAGGAAAGCTTATCCAGCTTGTCGTTGAAGACCTTCTGCTTGGCCTTGGCCTCGTCCATCTCCTTCTGATACTCGCCACGCATGGTCGTGCCCAGGGTGCCGGGTGTGAATCCGTCCGGCAGCGGCCAGGCCGGATAAAGCACCCAATAGATCACCGACCAGATGATGGTCGCATAAAAGCTGTTCAACCACCACTTTGGCAGGGGATTGTTGTACTCCTGGAGGGGAAACCCCTCATCGTCATCCCACTTGTGGCCCGTTGTATCCATATCTTTGTTGTTGTCCGCCATGGTTTGGGTCTCCTTCTCCTCTTAGCGGGCCTTGGCCTGTTGGCCGGAAAAATCCACCAGCGTGCCCAACATTTGCAGATAGGCCAGCAAGGCATCGAGTTCGGTGATCTTTTCGGGCTTGCCGTCGAAATCCGCCTTCGGAACCTTCTTGCCATAACGGGCGCTCAGACCGGCACCATCAGCGATTGCCGACGCCTGGGCCGAAAGATCCTGCTTGGCGTTGGCAATCTGATCCGTAGAGTAAGGCACGCCCACCATCGACAACACCTTCATGCGCTTCTCGATGTCATCGAATTTGAGTGCGTTCTCCTGCAACCACGGATAGGCCGGCATGACCGACTCGCGAACCACGTTTTGGGGCTTGAACATGTGGGCGCGGTGCCATTCGTTGGAGTACTTGCCGCCGATGCGCGCCAGATCTGGACCGGTACGCTTGGATCCCCACTGGAACGGATGATCGTACATGCTCTCCGCAGCCAGCGAGTAGTGCCCGTAGCGCTCGGTTTCGTCACGGAACGGACGGATCATCTGGGAATGGCAGTTGTAGCACCCTTCGCGGATATAGATGTCACGCCCTTTCAGCTCCAATGGGGTGTAGGGACGCATGCCCTCGACCTTTTCGATGGTGCTCTTGATGAAAAAGAGCGGAACGATTTCGACAAGACCACCGATGGAGACCAAGACCAAGGTCAGGATGGCCATCAGTGGAATGCTTTTTTCGATGGTACTGTGTTGCATCGTGGTCCTCCTTGTCAAACGGCCTTGGCCGGGGTGTTGTTGGCGCCAGCGATGGTCTTGGCGATGTTGAAGACCATCACCAAAGCACCGACCAGGAAGACGATGCCGCCAATGGCGCGGAACAGATAATACGGATGCATGGCGGCCACGGTTTCGGCGAACGAGTAGCTCAGGTTGCCGAAGGAGTCATAGGCGCGCCACATCAGGCCTTGCATGATGCCCGAGATCCACATCGGCACGATATAGATCACCACGCCAATGGTGGCGAGCCAGAAGTGGACGTTCACCAGACGCAGGGAATAGAGTTGGGTGTTCCACAGGCGCGGCATCATGTGATAGAGACAGGCGAACGACACCATGGCGACCCATCCCAGAGCGCCGGAGTGCACGTGGCCGATGGTCCAGTCGGTGTAGTGCGAGAGGGCGTTGACCGCCTTGATCGACATCATCGGGCCTTCGAAGGTGGACATGCCGTAGAAGGAGAGCGAGACGATGAAGAAGCGCAGGATCGGATCGGTACGGAGTTTATGCCAGGCGCCCGAGAGGGTCATGATGCCGTTGATCATGCCGCCCCACGAGGGGAGGATGAGCATGATCGAGAAGGTGGCGCCGAGGGTGCTGGCCCAGTCCGGAAGGGCGGTGTAGTGCAGATGGTGAGGACCGGCCCAGATGTACATGAAGCAGAGCGCCCAGAAGTGGACGATGGAAAGACGATAGGAGTAAACCGGACGTTCAGCCTGTTTGGGCACGAAGTAGTACATGAGGCCGAGGAATGCGGCAGTCAGGAAGAAGCCCACGGCGTTGTGACCATACCACCATTGGATCATCGCATCCTGGACGCCTGCCCACACCGGATAGGAGTCGGTGAGATTAATCGGGATGGCCAGGTTATTGGTGATGTGCAGAATGGCGACGGTGATGATGAAGGCGAGAAGGAACCAGTTGGCCACGTAGATGTGGGGTTCCTTGCGACGGGCCAGGGTGCCGACGAAGTTGATGAAGTAGGCGACCCACACCACGGTGACCAAGAGGTCGATCGGCCAGATCGGTTCAGCGTACTCCTTGCCCTGGGTGATGCCGAGTGGGTAGGTGATCACCACCAGGACCACGACCAGGTTCCAACCCCAGAAGGTGAAGTTGGAGAGGAAGTCGGAGAACAGACGGGTCTTGCAGGTGCGTTGCACGATATAGTAACTGCAGGCGAAAAGCACCGATCCTCCGAAGGCGAAGATCACCGCCGAGGTATGCAGGGGACGCAGGCGGCCAAAGGTGATGTAAGGGATGTTGGCGTTCAGTTCCGGGAAGGTGAGTTCCAGGGCGATGATCACGCCGACCAAAAAGCCCACCACCGCATAAATTACAGCGCCGATGGAGAACTTTTTGATCACTTCATAGTCATACGTTCGTGAAAGGTTTTGGTCCACTTCCGTCCTCCTTACTTATGAGATTTCGAAAACTAATTATTTTGTTCTGCTTGGGATGAGGTTTCCCGTGACATTTGCTGGGAACCGTTATATATACATTTCTAAGTGTGTGCAATGAAATAATCGAAAAAAACGCAAATTTGATCTACGTCAAACAAGTGTGTGATAAAAACATGGAAAACACCTCACTATACTCAGAATGGAAAAAAATCTACCCACGCCATCAGCAAGGATTTTTTCGAAAATTGCGCTATTGGCTCTTTGCGGCGGAGGTGGGCATCTTTTTTCTGTTGCCCTGGCTGCGTTGGGAACGACCCGGAGGGTTGCCCGACCAGGCAATCCTGTTCGATTTGCCAGGCCGGAAGTTTTATATTTTTAACTGGATGATATGGCCTCAGGATATCATTCTTTTAGCCTTTTTGTTGATTGCCGCCGCAATCGGACTCTTCTTCATAACGGCTTTGGCGGGTCGGGTTTTTTGCGGCTACATGTGCCAGCAGACCATCTGGACCGATCTGTTTCTTCTCATCGAGCGACTCATCGAAGGCAATCGCAATGCCCGCATGAAGCTGGACCGCTCGCCGTCGGGTCTCTCCAAGCTGAAAACCAAGCTCGGCAAATATCTCGCGTGGTTACTCCTGAGTCTGATCACCGGTTTGTCGTTCGTGCTCTATTTCGCCGATGCGCCGACTCTTTTGATGCAACTCCTGCACGGCACGGCGCCATTCGCGGCCTGGGCCACGCTCGGATTTCTGACTGTCACGACCTTTGTGATGGCGGGATTTGCCCGCGAGCAGGCCTGCATCTACATGTGTCCCTACGCACGATTCCAGGG
>JADFZD010000164.1 GCA_015232705.1 Magnetococcales bacterium
TGGGGCCGACGCACCACCTGAGGTTCTTTGCGTGTCCGCTGCGATCTCGGCGTCTGTTCCTGGGATCTTGACCTTCAACAGCGTTTCGGCAAAGCCGCGCGACAGCACCCAGTAGGCGGTTTGTGGTGGAAAATCCGATACCTGAATCTGCACGGCCACGGACAAATAGGTCGTCTCGTTCTTGAAGGTATTCGGAAAGTCGCCATAGGTGACATGCGTGGTGTTGACCAGGAAAAGGTGACCACCCTCAGGCAGCTTTTTCTCCACCAGGTCATTGAGCGCACCCACCACCTGGTTGGAAACTTCCTGAAATCCCTCCTGGATCTCCTCGTTGTATTCGCGGTTCTTGACCTGGTTCTGGATGACGGAGGCACCCATCATCATCATCAGGCCGCTCAAGGCAATCGAGGTAGCGATGTCGAAAATCAGATGGATGTCGCCGGAGCGCAGACCATCCTCCGTGACATAGGCAACGCTGCGATCCGATTCGAACAGCAACTCCAGGTCATCTCGACCACGGTTGAGTTCGATCTCCTGCAGGGTGCAGACCACGGGTGCTGCGGTCAGCGTGTTCAGGTCGTTGCCCAGTTTCGTGAAATAATTCAGGAAAAAGGGTCGTGTCCGTTTGGCGATATCCGGAGGGGTTTCCATTGCTTAAAGCTCGCTCGCATCTGTCAGCATGGGTTTTGACCAAGGATCTGGCGAGTTTTGTTCAGCAATTTTCGCGCCATGTTCATGACTGGCGCGCTTTGACGCCCACACAGGCAGGGGCGACAATCTGGTATCCGACACACGAACACCCCGGAACGTCAGGTGAGTGACACTCCAGGGTGTTCGTCAGGCGCTCTTCCACTCGGGCTGGAAGGGTTACTTCAGAAAGCGCTCCAACTCGGCTTGCAGGGTCTCGGGCGTGAACGGCTTTTTGATATGACCATTGGCGCCGGCTTCCATGGCCGCTCCGACCTTGGATTCGCCGCCTTCGGTGGTCACCATCACGATCGGAATGTTCTTGATCGCTGGAGCACCACTTCGCACCGACTTGACGAAATTCAAACCATCCATGACTGGCATATTCCAGTCCGAGAGGATAAGTTTGAAATTGGTGTCGGTCGCGAGCAGATCCATACCTTCCTGGCCGTTACCCGCTTCCAGGATGTCCGTGATCGTGAAACCGGCCTGACGCAGGCCACGAGCCACGATTTTCCGCATGACGCTTGAGTCGTCAACGATCAGTACGCGCATATTTCCTCTTATTGAAAGCGATCAGGCTGGTTGAAACAATAGACCATGCATTAACTTTGTAGGAGGAAGAACCATCCTGCCTCCATCCGAGTCACTCCAGTCCGGAGTTTCACGGTCATCTTTGCATGGGGGAGATCCTCCGCACCCCCAATCCGTGGCGTTCCCTGCGGGAATTTCACGGTAAAAACGTAACCATCGCAAAAATCATCCAAAGGATCAAGTCTTTTTTCATGCAATGCCCATTACAGGCTTGCATAAACCTTCAAAACGCCCTCTTCCATCTGGAATGTGAACAGCGTGGTCGGACGATTGGTCTTCCACTGGGCCGTATACTCCTGGCCAACAATAGAGACTGGCGGTGACAGATTGACATCACCAATCTGCGCCTTGGTCTTCATGCCACCGCACACCATGTTGGCCAACTCCGCCGCACCGTCCAGAAGATCTTCCATCAGCAATTCGTCCGGAGACAGCCCGACAATCCGCGACACGATCTCGCGCAACAATGCCGAGCTGCACGATACACCGACCATGCCATGCATTTTTCCGTCCAGGCGCACCAGACCTACCACTTCGCTGGTGAGCGAAAAGGCATCCACGCTCTCCTGTCCCGCAAAAACCACCTCGGACATGGCCATGGCGGTCATCATCTCCGTGACTGCCAGACGCAGGCCATTCAACAATTTGTCCATCAATTCCGGGGAATTGGCTACGCTCATGCGCGGCTCCCTATCGTGCGGGTCAGTGGATGAAAAAGATGATCCGTATCACCATGAAACATCCAACAGTGGCTCCACGGTACCTGGGAGGGGCGGAAAATCTTCACCCCATCCTGCAAGTTACAAACCTCCCATGCCCAGGGCTTCCATGATACGGCTGGCCATCTCTTCCTGGGTGAAGGGCTTGGTTTGGTAATGGATTGCTCCTGCCTGGATTGCCTTGATGATATAATCTTTTTCTCCCTCGGTCGTGACCATCATCACCGGGATATGCATCCAGCGCGGATCAGCTTTGATCAGCTTGAGAACCTCCAGGCCATTCATGCCTGGCATGTTCCAGTCCAAAAGGATCAGCGCGACCTCCTCGCCTTGATTCTCGAGGACCTTAATGCCCATGTCGCCGTTTTCTGCCTCAAGGACTTCGAAGCCGATCATGGCTCCGACGCCGCTGATGACACGCCGGATGGTTCTGGAGTCGTCAATGGTGAGTAGTTTCATGAGGTTTCACTTTAATTCAAACGTGTTGCCGAATTGCGACTCGCCTGTTTAGCCTTCATGGCGGGTATGCCTCCAGACACCAGATCCTTAAGACGCCAAAAGGGTGCTGGGGATACGGATGATCAACTGGGCTTGTACATGGCGGCAGAGCCCATCATGACCTGCTGGAATGCCGTGGTGTAGCCACGCGGCGATTCCGATGCCCCGATGGCCAGGATACCATCCTTGTTCAGACAGTCGTGCATCTTGCCATAGATTTGACGCTTTAATTCATCCGAAAAGTAGATTAACACGTTTCGGCACATCAGAAAATCGAACATCCCATGCTCCTTGAAGGAGCTCATCAAATTGAATTGCTGAAATTTCACCAAATTACGGACTTCCGGGACCACCTCGAACACCATCCCATTCTTTTTGAAATAGCGTTCCAGAAACTCGGTCCGCATGCCACGCGAGATGGCCAGCTGGCTGTAGCGTCCCGAGGAGGCCAAGACGATCGCCGATGGCGACAGGTCCGTAGCCAAAATGGAGAACTTGGAGATCGGGGGTGGCGCATCCACCTTGCGCAGCTCTTCATGAATCAGCATGGCCACAGAGTAGGGCTCCTGTCCCGTGGAGCAGGCTGCCGACCAGATGCGCACTTGGGGTGCGGTACGGGCTTTTTTCACCAGAACCGGAACAACGTGTTCGCCCAAAGCTGCGGCAAAGGAGTCGTCGCGAAACCACAACGTTTCGTTGGTGGTCATCGCATCGATCACCTTGGTGCGCAAAGGACCGGTATCGGCCTTGAGCTTTGCGTGCAACTGGAGAAAGTTCTCGCAGCCGTTTTGCACCAGAAGAACGGTCAGACGGTTTTCAATCAGATACTCCTTGCCAGGATTGATCTGAATTCCGCTGTGTTCATTGATGAAATGGCGAATGAGGTCGAATTCTTCTTGTGTAATGGCCATGGTCAGCGGGCCACAGATGGGTTGCAGAGTTGAATGATCCTGGGCCCGATGGCTTCCAGAGACAATGATTCGTCAGAAAGACCTTTTTCTTCAACGGATCTGGGCATGCCGTACACCACGCAGGAATTTTTGTCTTGGGTGATACACCAAGTTTTTCCGCCCCGTTTGAGTGCATCCACCCCGTTGGTGCC
>JADFZD010000165.1 GCA_015232705.1 Magnetococcales bacterium
TTGCAGTCAGAGATACCGGCATCGGCATTTCACCCGAAGCCATGTCGAAGCTGTTCTCGAATTTCGAGCAGGCGGATGGTTCGATCACACGCAGATTCGGCGGTGCGGGTCTGGGGTTGGCGATAAGCCGGCGCCTTGCCGAAATGATGGGTGGCGATATCGGGGTTGAAAGCACGTTGGGCAAAGGCAGCCATTTCTGGATGATCGTGCCGCTGCGGAAGGGGGACTGTGCAGCCGGGGGCGGCACTCCTTCCTCGTCGGTGTCGCATGAGGAGGTCGTCCGTTCGTTGTGCGGGCGCCGTCCCGGCGTACGTCTTCTGATGGTCGAGGACGTGGCGATGAACCGTAAGGTGCTGGCGGGTATGTTGGGTGATGCGGGGGTTGTCGCCGACGTCGCCGAGGATGGGCTTCAGGCGGTGGAGAAGGTGCGTTCCAATCTGTACGACCTGATCCTGATGGATATGCAGATGCCGAATATGGACGGGTTGGAGGCGACGCGAAATATCCGGCGGCTCCTGAATGGGCGTGATGTTCCCATCGTCGCGTTGACGGCCAACGCTTTCGCCGAGGACCGTCAGTGGTGCCTGGAGGCGGGGATGGATGACTTTCTGGCCAAGCCGATATTGCCAGAGACGCTGTATGGCGCCCTGCTGAAATGGCTTCCGGTGGATGTGACGGCTGAGGAGGTGGTGACGGCCACTCCGGTCCGGCAATCGCAGGATGCAGGTGATCGTTTGAGGATGCTGAAGGGCGTGCCCGGTCTGGACGTCGAGACGGGGCTGAAATATACGAGCAAGGTGGAGTTCTACGTGGAACTATTGCAGGACTATGTCGACGAGCGACGCAATATCGGGCGGGAGATTCAGGCACATCTCGAAGTGGGTCGGCATGAGGAGGCGCGGCGCCTCGCCCACTCGTTGAAAGGGGTGTCGGGCACTCTGGGGGCCACGGCCGTCCAAGTGTTGGCGCTCGACCTGGAGATGGCCATTCACGATGGGGCGGCGGATGAAGAGATCGCCCGTACGCTTGACCGACTCATGGATGCGATGATGCCGCTGGTCGCGGCTATCGATGGGATTCTGCGTCAGCCAGGCGGCGATGGCCTTCGCTCCGAACCGGGGGCGTGAACTGGGAACGGTGCGCGGGATTTGCGAGGCTGTGATGCCGGTACGGCGAGATGAGTGACAAGAAACTGAAGCCGATCGACGACAGCGACATCGATTCCATGTTCGTGTTGCCTCTATCGATAATTCCCCTTGAGACGTCCGGGCTGCGGGACGCCAAACTCATCAAGAACGTGCGCCTCAAGGCCGTGGTTGAACTGTTCTCCAACCAGCAGACAGGTTCGGGCCAGGTCGAGATCGAGTCACTGCCGATGATGTTCGGCTGGCCCGATGGGAGGCTGCATCCCGATCACGCGATCCTGCGCCGCCTCGCCAGCCTGCCCAGTTATGACGTCTATTCGCTGCGCGTGAGCCTGCGCGAGCACGGTATACAGGTGAATGATTATCAGGCACTGAGGCTGTCTCCTGAAAAACAGCAGGAATTGATGGCTTACATGATGCTATTCACTAAGCCTCTTATAAGAATGATCTACGGTGATGAGGGCGTCGACATTAATTGCTATAACGATATATTGAGAATATTCAGGGACCCTGACGTCAGGAGAGCGCGGCAGCGCCTTGAGACTATGGCGAGCCGCCTTGGCATAAAAATCCATGAGATACCGCGATTCTTGGAAGACTATGGCGACACATTCCTATCACTAAGCTATTTCAGGTATTGCCTCGACAGACTTATGCCATATTTTACGGAGTGCATCACATCACTCGATCAGGTGCGCGGCCACTTCCAGCTCAAGCAAAACGCAAACCTGATGAAGACATGCGACAAAATAGAGGGTACGGTTAACTCGATTTCAGCGACCATAACAGGGCGGCTCGAGGTATTCGAGCGTAGAAGCCGTGATATGTGGATGCACATCGATCAGGAAGAGTTCAGCGCTGTCAAGGGCATGATCGAGGACTTCCATACTTCCATCGGATCGGCGCTGTGCGGGCTGACCGTGAAGATGAATGCATTTGCTCGTATGTTTCCTCGCCCCGAAGTGGGGGGGCCGATCAAGCGCGCGGACTTCCTGATGAACGAACTGGTTCAGGGAATCGAAAAGATCCGGGAAGTCAAGGCATAGGCTTGGCGAGGAAACAGCTGGTCACGGTAGACCAGGTCGAGCAGCGCCATCGGCTTTTTCCGGAGCGCGTGGATGACGTGGTGGTAGTCGACGACATGTCCATGCTGGCCACCCGTTTGGGGGCGCCCCCGAGCCAGAGTCATCAGCAGGGTGCCGCCGATGAAGACCTCAAGGCGATCATCGTAGAGCCGGACTCGCAGACGATGGCCATGACGGGATCAATCTGGTCCCGATCTCCTGGCTGTCACAGGAGGTGGATGATGAGTAGTCACCCTCGGCCTTGATGTGGGGCGAGAGATAACTACGGATTATCGATACAGATCCGGCAGGCGACATAATTCAACCTCTTTCCACCAGTGAGCGAGATCTATACAATCTCCCTCAGGCAAAAACCGGAAGATAACTGGGAATTATGAGCGCAATCAAACCGTGGTGGGTGGGCGTTCGCACGTCGGACGTTGCTGGTGTCGGGCACCTGTTTTCCGGCTTGGTCGCCTTGGTCGGCTCCTTCCCCATTCAGTCGGTTCCGAGCTTTTCCATTGAAGATATTTGCGGTCGCAGGCTAGATCACAACAGTCGCGATAGCGATGAAGTCTTTGATCGCGAACTTATGTGCATTGTCAGGTCGGTACTTCAGCAGGCACCTGAGTCAAAATTCTTCTTCCAAGACCACCTGTGTTACACGGACTCCAAGGAATTATGGAGCCACTCCGTCTTTTCAAACCCTCACACACTCATTTCGTCATTGAACGATAAGGCTCTGTGCCGATCGCTGATCGGGCGCCACGTCCCGTCAGTGGGCTCTACGGTGATGTTTGCCTCCGAAGTGTCCTACGACACGCTCAGAGACATGTTTCCTCGTGTGCGGCGGTTTGTGGTGCAGGACCCAAAAGGGGGCGGGGGGCGCGGGACGATACTGGTTGAAAAACCTTTGAGCGCTGGAGCCCTGTCTGGATTTGGCGGCGGCCACGTGGTGGTTTCCGAGTTCGCCGACGGCATGGTCCCGTTGAATCAGCATGTAGTGGTGTTCCCGGAGCAGGTGGTTGTTCTATCGTCGTCGGCCCAGATCGTCGCTAAGGACGAAAGCGACCAGCTCTTGTATAAGGGTTGTGACTTTTTCTTGCCGTCCCGATTGCCGAAGGTGATTCGCGACACCCTGAACGACTATGGGCGTAAGATCGGCGACTTACTGCGAAGAAGCGGCTATCGGGGGGTGGTCGGCATCGATTACCTGGCGGACGATAATTCCCAGTTATCACCCCCTTTTTCCGCCGATCCGCCCCAGCGTGTCCGCTTGCTCCAGCGTAGTGCGCAAGCTGGTGTCGCTGACCTGGGTGTATATCTGGGTGGTGGCGATGCTGGCGTGGCCGAGGAGCTTTTGGACAAATCGGATATCGACCCCGGCCT
>JADFZD010000166.1 GCA_015232705.1 Magnetococcales bacterium
GGGTGATCTATGTGCGCGAACGTCCGGGGAGCGAGACGTTGCGACTGGAAGGCTCCTTTGGGGTGGATCGGGATGTGCCTCGGTTGTTGCGCGAGGGGGATGGTCTTTTGGGACAGTGCGCGCGGGAGGGGCGTCCGGTGTTCCTGAAACCGCCTGAGGGGTATTGGGGGGTGATTCGTTCCGGTCTGGGTGAGATCCGACCCGATGCTCTGGCCATTCTGCCGATTCGCCTGGGAGGGGCGATTCTCGGAGTGGTGGAACTGGCCATGCTCGTGGCGGATGAGGAGCACTCGGGTACCATGCGCGAGGAGATGGTCGCCATGCTCGCGTTGAATCTGGAGATCCAACGTCGCAACCGGGATGCCGAGGCGCTTTTGGTCGCGACCGCCGAGGCCGAACGCGCCAAGGCGGGTCAGGTGGTGTTCCAGCAGGCTCTTCTCGACACCATTCCCTATCCGATTTTCTACAAGGGGGTGGATACCCGTTTCATGGGCTTCAATCGCGCCTATGAGGAGGTTTTTGCCATCGATCGGAATCAACTGATCGGCAAGCGGGTATTGGATCTGGAGTATCTGCCCGAGGCGGATCGCCGGGCCTATCAGGCCGAGGATGAGTCGGTGATCGCCAGTGGCACGACGGTGCGGCGTGAAGTGGCCATGCCGTATGCCGACGGCAAGATTCACGATACGATCTATTATGCTTCGGGATTTCGTCTGCCGGACGGCTCGCCGGGAGGCATGGTCGGAACCTTTATCGATATCAGCGCGTTGCGTGAGGCGGAGCGCAAGTTGGTGCGTTTGACGGATGAGGGCTACAACCGCCTGGTTATTAGCCGGGATGAACGGATGCGCGCCCTGCGCGATGAGGTGAACGATTTGGCCATGTTGTTGGGCCGTCAGCCACCTTATGGTTCGAATGATGCGGAGATCGATCCATGAATCGGGCGTTCACGTATCTGGAGCGACGTCAGCTGCGCGTGAAACTTTTGATGGGTTTTGCGGGCTTTGTGGGTATCACTGCGGGTCCAATCCTTGTTTATTTGTGGTATTTTGGGCTGTTTCGCGGTGATGTGCCGTTTCCGTTGCTGGCGGGTGGGATCGGCGTTGGTGTGCTGATAGGGCTGGTGGTGGCCGGGTCGGTGCGTCGTCCCATCGAGCGGTTGCGCGACAGCGTGGAGCAGTTGGCCTCCGGTCAACTCGACATCAAGGTTCCCAATACCGACTATCCGAACGAGATCGGCGATCTGGCCCGATCCATCGCCGTCTTGCAATCCGGGGCCATCGAAACCGAGGCGCAACGCTGGATCAAGCTCCACCAGGCGACCATTTCCTCGGAGTTGCAGGAGGCGACCGATTTTGCCGATCTGGCCCGCCGATTTCTTTCCGGCGTGGCGCCACTGCTCCAGGTGGGGCAGGGGGCGATGTACCTGCTGGAGGGCGAAACCCTGCGTCTGTTCGGAGGCTACGCCTTCCGGGAACGCAAAGGGTTCCATGCGACTTTCGAGTTGGGCCATGGACTGGTTGGTCAATGCGCCCTGGAGAAGACGCCAATCATCATCACCCGTCCGAACGCCGATTATCTGAGCATCGGTTCATCGGTTGGCGAAGCGGCACCCAAGGCGATCATCGTGCTGCCGGTGATTCGCAACGATCAGTTGTTGGCCGTGGTGGAGCTGGCCGCTTTCGATAGGTTCGATGCCAGGGAGCAGACGTTGCTCGATGGATTGATGCCCATGCTGGCGATGAGCATCGAAATCCTCGATCGCAATCTGCGCACCCGTCATCTCCTGGAGGAGACCCGTCAGCAGGCGCGTACCATGGAGGCGCAGGCTGCCCAGCTCTCTGCCCAGACCGTCGAGTTGGAGGAGCGACGCAATGCGTTGGAGGCCACCGAGGAGTGGTATCGCGGGATCATCGAGTCGGCCCCGGACGGCATGCTGGTTGCGGACCGGGATGGGGTGATCATTCTGGCCAACCCGCGCATCCACGCCATGTTTGGCCAGGACGAAGGTGAGTTGGTGGGACGGAGTATCGAAACCCTGTTTCCTGAGAGTCTGCGGGAGGAGAGCATTGCGCAGTGGGGGGCACTCATTACCTCCGGGCAGGTCAGGCCCCGCGAGTTGGAGGGTGGAGAGCGTTTCGGTCTGCGCAAGGATGGTTCGGTTTTTCCTCTGGAGATGTCTTTTTCCCGTCTGCCGGATCTGGGCGGACGTGGAATCTGCGTTTGTTCTTCGATGCGTGATATCACCCAGCGCAAGGCCGCCGAGGCGGCTTTGCGCGACAGTGAAGCCTACAACAAGATGCTGTTCCAGGAGTCGGTGCGCCCGATCGTGGTGCATGATCCGGCGGGCGGTGGTTTCATCGATTGCAATCCTGCGGCGGTGCGCATGTACGGCTTTGCCCGACGCGAGGAGCTTCTGGGGAAAAACCCCGGCGATCTGTCGGCACCCACCCAATACGATGGTTCGGATAGCCGGGTCCTCCTGTCGCAGATCGAGAAGGATGTTTTGCGACAGGGATCGCTCACCTTTGAATGGCGCAATCTGCGTCCGAATGGCGAGATCTGGGATGCCCAGGTCCAGCTGATGATGTTCCATTTCGGCGGGCGCGAATTGGTCCAGTTCACGCTGGACGACATCACCGACAAGAAGCGGGCGCGCGAGGAGATCGATCGCCAGCGTGCGACACTCGGGGCGTTGATCGATTCGATTCCGGATCTGATCTCTTACAAGGATCCGGAGGGGATCTATCTGGGTTGCAACATCGCCTTTGCCGAAAGACTCGACAAGCCGGTCCAAGAGATCATCGGTCGCAGCGATTACGACATCTTCCCGCCGGATGAGGCGTACGAGATCCGTCAGGGTGACCATGACATGATGGAGAGCCTGACGCGTCAGGCCGAGGAGGTATGGGTCTCCTATCCCGATGGACGGCGGGTGTTGCTGGACACGGTGCGAGCGCCTTTTTACGATGGAAAGGGGCGTTTGTTGGGACTTCTGGGGATCGGGCGGGATATCACCGAGCGCAAGGCGGTGGAGGAGGCGATGGCCGAGGCGCGTCGTGCCGCCGAGGAGGCCACCAAGGCCAAAAGCGATTTTCTGGCCAACATGAGTCACGAAATCCGCACCCCGATGAATGCCATCATTGGCATGTCGCATCTGGCGTTGCAGACCGAACTCGATCCGAAGCAGCGCAATTACATCGAGAAGGTCCACCGTTCGGCTGAAAATCTGCTTGGCATCATCAATGACATTCTTGATTTCTCCAAGATCGAGGCAGGCAAGTTGTCCATGGAGCGGATCGACTTTCGTCTTGAGGATGTGATGGATCATCTGGCCAACCTGGTGGGCATCAAGGCTGAGCACAAGGGGTTGGAGTTGCTGTTCGTTACCCGGCCCGATGTGCCGATGGGGCTGATCGGCGATCCTCTGCGGTTGGGACAGGTGCTGGTCAACCTGGGGAACAATGCGGTCAAGTTTACCGATCGGGGCGAGATCGTCATGGGTGTCGAGCGGATCGCGGAGGATGGGCAGGGAGTGGAGTTGCACTTCTGGGTGAAGGACTCCGGCATTGGCATGACGCCTGAGCA
>JADFZD010000167.1 GCA_015232705.1 Magnetococcales bacterium
AATGGCGCCAAGGAGTGATGACGTTGATGGGCGGGTTGGGGGACTCTCTAGATTTTCCCAACCCGCCCGTCGGGATCACTCTGCTGGATCAACCGAAGCGGATTGGCCCGCTTTTATTCCGTCATCCCCCTTTTTGTCATGCCCGCATACGCGGGTCTGTGGTTGCAATAGGACATGTTGACAGATGCAGGCAGCGCGCCTTCAGACAAGGCGCGACGACCCGAGCCGCGCAGCATGCAAAGGGAGTATGAGCGCAGCGAAGGGGCGTCGCAACGCCGTATCAAGGCCGCTGACGTACTATGTCAACATGCCCCGGGACGTACCCGTCCAAATCACAGGCTTGCCCCACCTGGTTCGATCGCGCTTTTTCCCCGATCCGGCTCCTCATCCCACGGGGGCAACGGCGCCACCGGCAGACTGATCTCCACTTCCAGTCCACCATCCCGACGATTGCGGGCCGTCAACGCTCCCTGGTGATCCCGAACCGCGCGTGCTGCAATCGCCAAACCCAGACCATGCCCGCCACTGGCACGATCCCGTGCCTCGCCCACCCGAAAAAAGGGTTCGGTGATGCGCGGCAGATCCGCCTCCGGCACGCCGGGTCCACGATCTTGTACAAGAATCCGCACGCTCTTCCCGCTTCGGGTGATCAGCAAGCTCACCTCTGTATCGCGTGGGGCATGACGCATGGCGTTACGCACCACATTCTCCACCGCCGAATGTAGCGCTTCGCCATCCGCCCACAACAGGGCCGGTTCCAGCAGTTGACTCAACAGCACCGGACTTTCCAAACCGTGTTCGAAACGGGCATCTTCGACCACTTGCTCCACCAGCGCTCCGAGATCGATCAGGGTATCGCGTGGCATCTGTTCTGGTTGTTCCGGACGGGACAGGCGGAGAACCTGCCCAATCAGTCCATCCAGACGCTCCAGTTCGCGCGTCAATCGATGGATGGCCTCTTCATGTTCGGGGGTCGCGCCGTTACCCTCCTGTTCGATGAGACCCAAGGCAACGCGCATGCGCGCCAGAGGGGAGCGCAACTCGTGTGAGACATCCTGAAGCAGTCGTTTCTGACCATGGAACAGGGATTGGAGTCTTTCTGCCATAAAATTGAAATCCTTCGATAGATCATCGAGTTCGTCGGACACCAGGCGGTGCGCGACCGGGGCGCGGGCGGTCAGGTCGCCATCCGCGAGCCGCAGCGCTGTGCCACGCAGCAGCCGGACCGGTCGGGTGAAGTGACGGGCAAGTGGGAAGACCACCAAGCCGCTGATCACGATCAGCAGGACGGGAAGGAAAGGGTATTCCCGCAGCAGCAGCGTCAAAGGGGAGGTCTGACGACTGAAGAGGATCCGGTAGGGCTTGCCGTCTGGATCGGTCACATGGATCGTCCGATGGAGCGAGGGTTCGCGGGGGCCGGGAGGAGGGGGACGGAAGCCTTCGGGAAAGCCCTCATCGGGTGGTGGTGGTGGTGGTGGGCGAAATTCTCTTTCATGGCGGGGAGGATGGTAATGGCCGGGAATCGGACGTCCCAGGATCTCCTGATGGTTCAAGTCGAGCACCAGGATCTCTTCGAATCCCGGGGTGGTGTTCATATGCAGGCGGGTGGCAGAGATCCCCTGGTTGACGATCAGGTTGGCCACTTCGGATCTTTTGTGCATCAGGGCTTCGATATGGGCGTCGAAGAGTGGCTCCAGGAGTCCGCGCAGATGGTGACCGCCCCAGAAAAACCCGCCTCCTACCAGCGAAACCACCAACCAGAACGAGAAAAAGAGTTTCCAGAAGAGGCGCATGGGTCTACTCCAGGTTGCGTGCCGCCAGTTGATAACCGCCCCCGCGCACGGTGACGATGCGTGCCGAGCCGTCTTCGGCAGTACCGAGTTTGCGACGCAGGTTGCTGATGTGCAGATCCACGCTGCGATCGAAACTGGAGAGATCCCGCCCCAATCCAAGGCGACAGAGGTGCTCTTTGGAGACCACTTCGCCAGCATGGCGCATGAGTACCTGCAACAGGTTGAACTCCGCTCCGGTCAACTCCACCGGATGGTCATTCACTGAGATGGAGCGGCTGCCGGGATGGAGGGTGATGGAATCGACCTTGAGGGCGCTCTGATCGGTTTTGGCAGGCCCACGGCGCAGCACGGCGCGCAGTCGCGCCACCAGCACCTTGGGGTTGCAGGGTTTGGTGAGATAGTCGTCCGCCCCGATTTCGAGTCCCAGGATACTGTCCACATCCTCGCCTCGGGCGGTGAGCATCAGCACCGGGGTGTTGCGGCGTCCGCGCAGGCGGCGCACCAGTTCAAAGCCGTTCAAGCGTGGCATCATCACATCGACGATCAGGACGTCGAAGCTCTCTCTTATGGCCATCTCCAGGCCGGAGTCGCCATCGTGGCGGCAATGGCAATCGAATCCTTCGGCCTGCAGGTAGCGCAAGAGCATATGGCACAATTCGCGATCGTCATCGATGAGCAGCACGCGGATCATCCGGGGACTCCAGAATGTTGATGGATGGAAATGGTATCAGGCAGGTCAGAACCGTGACCCCATCATGCAAGTCAGTGTAATCCCCCTGTCTCAGATTGGAACCCGACCTTACACTTCCTGACGCTTTTGCGACACACGCTTACGCGATTATGGGGTAAGCTCCTGGTCCGAAATTCGGATGATTCGCGTCCAGGGAGGGAGGCGAGAACCTCAATAATTCATTCAGGAGAGTCAGGTATGAACATGTCGATGAACGGCATGGGTGGCATGATGGGTATGGGTGGTATGGGTAAGCCGCCCACGGCAGCCGCACTGATGAAGAAGCTCGATCAGAGCGGCGATGGTTATCTCGATACCTCGGAGGTCAAAGGTCCGTTGTCCGAGCAGTTTGCCACCGTCGATGCCGACAGTGACGGCAAGATTTCCAGTGATGAACTCCAGACTGCCATGGAGAGTTTTCACAACGACATCAAGTCGCGCACCGGGCATGGTCAAGGGATGCGTCCACCGCCGCCCTCAGCCGAGGATCTGATGGGGAGCATGGATCAGAATGAGGATGGATTGATCTCCACGGACGAAGCAAAGGGACCGTTGGTCGAGCGGTTTGATACGGCGGACACCAACAAGGATGGCACGGTGAGTCTGGAAGAGTTGCAGGCGGACATGCAGACGTTCCAGGCCGAGGGTCAAGGCCATGCGGGTGGCGTGGGCGCAAGCGGTAACAATGCCGAGTCGGCTCAGACGCTGCTCAATCTGCTCGATGCGGATCAGGATGGCAAGATCGGCAAGGATGAGATTCAATCCCTGCTGGATGCCATGACCAGCCAGACGACCGGCAGCTCTTCGGTCGCGACGCGCGACCAGGGACATGCCGTTTCGCCGTTTGGCATGATTCAGTACATGTTGGCTGTCGCCCAAAGTCGCCAGGGCAGCACGGCGACCGCCGCCGGTACGGTGAATCTTGCGGCCTGAGCGTTGGTTTGAGATGGCATCCCGGATCGGAGGGATTTAAATCGCACCCATCACGGGATGCGTCGTTTTCCAACAGACCGCGTGCAAGATGTGGGAGTCGTTTCCAAAAAACGGAAACGACTCCCACGA
>JADFZD010000168.1 GCA_015232705.1 Magnetococcales bacterium
CTGCGCAATCTCGACGAGTCCGGGATCATCTATGTAGGTGCCGAGGTCAAGGCCGGGGATATCCTGGTCGGAAAGGTGACGCCAAAGGGTGAGACGCAGCTGACGCCTGAAGAGAAACTGCTGAGGGCCATCTTTGGTGAAAAGGCGTCCGACGTGCGTGACACCTCGTTGCGTCTGCCGCCGGGGGTGGCGGGCACGGTTGTGGATGTGCGGGTTTTCTCCCGTCGAGGCCTGGAGAAGGATGATCGCGCCAAGCTGATCGACCAGGAGGAGATTGTTCGTCTGCGCAAGGATATGGCAGCCGAACGGCGCATCATCGAATTGGATGCCGATGCCCGTATTCGGGCGTTGATGGTGGGCAAGAGTGCACGCGGTGGCGCGGGATTGGCTCCTGGCACGGTGATCACCGAGGAGTTGTTGAGCCAGTTGGGCTCACGCCGTTGGGATTCGGTGGTGCTGGATGATGATCAGATCACACAGCAGATCGAAGGGATCCGTGAGCAGATAGACAAAGCTGCCGCGCGTTTGAAAAAGCGCTTCGACAGTAAGGTGGAGAAGCTGGAGCGTGGAGATGATCTGCCTCCAGGCGGCCTGAAAATGGTCAAAGTCTACATCGCGGTCAAGCGCAAGCTGCAACCCGGTGACAAAATGGCCGGACGACACGGAAACAAGGGCGTTATCTCCAAGATCAATCCGGTCGAGGATATGCCGCATCTTGAGAATGGCACCGTGGTCGATATCGTGCTCAATCCGCTGGGCGTCCCTTCACGTATGAACGTGGGACAGATCTTGGAGACCCATCTGGGTTGGGCGGCCAAAGGGTTGGGAGTGCGCATCGGCGAGGCGCTGGATGCGTATCGTTTCCAGGAAGCCAAGGATATCGAGCTGTTGCGTGAGGTTCTCGCGATTGTCTTCACCAATCCCCGTCAGTCGCGTGCGGTCAAGGCGTTGACCGACGAGGAGGTGTTGACCCTGTGCGACAATCTGCGCGACGGTGTGCCGATTGCGACGCCGGTCTTCGATGGCGCTACGGAGAAGGATATCGTCGAGCTTCTTGAGAAGGCCAATCTACCCAAATCCGGGCAGCATCGCCTGATTGACGGGCGCACCGGCGAACCGTTTGATCGTCCGGTGACCGTGGGATATATCTACATCCTCAAGCTGCACCATCTGGTGGATGACAAGATCCACGCCCGCTCGATCGGTCCCTATTCGCTGGTGACCCAGCAACCTTTGGGCGGCAAGGCGCAGTTCGGAGGTCAGCGCTTCGGTGAGATGGAGGTTTGGGCCCTGGAGGCCTATGGCGCCTCTTATACGTTGCAGGAGATGCTCACCGTCAAATCCGACGACGTCGCAGGGCGTACCAAGATCTACGAGTCGATTGTCAAGGGAGATGATTCGTTCGACGCCGGAATTCCGGAGTCGTTCAACGTTTTGATCAAAGAGTTGCAATCCCTTGCCTTGGATGTTGAATTAAAAACTGCGGATTGACTTGTGTGATCGAGGGTTTATCCCCTCACTCTCTTGTCGCGAAGAGCCTTGTTGGTGCTTTGCGGCAAGAGTCACCCTGACGAGCGCGAAACAGAGTTCAACCGCCCAGGCTGCGTCTGGGCGATGGCTTTTCGAGTGGAGCGAGAGGACGTGAAACCAAATCTCTTCAAGTTGTTCTCCCGGCCTACCCTGGGACAGAATTTCAATGGCATCCGCATCTCTCTGGCCTCCCCTGAGAAGATTCGCTCCTGGTCCTTCGGTGAGGTCAAAAAGCCTGAAACCATCAATTATCGTACCTTCAAGCCAGAGCGCGACGGGTTGTTCTGCGCCAAGATTTTTGGTCCGGTGAAGGATTACGAGTGTTTGTGCGGCAAGTACAAACGCCTGAAGCACCGCGGGGTGGTCTGCGAGAAGTGCGGCGTGGAGGTGATCCAGTCCAAGGTGCGGCGCGAGCGCATGGGGCACATCGAATTGGCGGCTCCCGTGGCGCACATCTGGTTTCTCAAGTCCCTGCCGAGCCGCATTGGTCTGCTGCTGGACATGACCTTGAAGGATCTGGAGCGGGTGCTCTACTTCGAGAACTTCGTGGTGCTCGATGGTGGCATGACCCCGCTCTCCAAGGGTGAGTTGTTGACCGAAGAGCGCTACCATCAACTCTTAGACGAATATGGTGAGGATTTCACCGCTGGAATCGGCGCGGAAGCGATCCGTGACATGCTCGCCGGGATGAACATCCCGAAGGAGATCGAAACCCTGCGAGAAGAGATGGCCGCCACCAACTCGGATGCGCGTCGCAAGCGGATTATCAAGCGTCTGCACACCCTGGAGTCGTTCCAGGATTCGGGCAACCGTCCAGAGTGGATGATTCTGGAGGTGCTGCCGGTGATTCCGCCGGAACTGCGTCCGTTGGTGCCTCTGGATGGCGGACGTTTCGCCACCTCGGATCTGAACGATCTCTATCGTCGCGTGATTAACCGCAACAACCGTCTGAAACGGCTTTTTGAGCTGCGCGCACCGGATATCATCATCAGAAACGAAAAGCGTATGTTGCAGGAGTCGGTCGATGCCCTGTTCGACAACGGACGCCGTGGCCGCGTGATCACCGGCACCAACAAGCGACCTTTGAAGTCTCTCTCCGAAATGCTCAAGGGCAAGCAGGGACGCTTCCGCTTGAATCTTCTCGGCAAGCGCGTGGACTACTCAGGTCGTTCTGTGATCGTCGTTGGTCCGGATCTCAAGCTTCACGAATGCGGCTTGCCCAAGAAGATGGCGCTCGAACTCTTCAAGCCGTTCATCTACAATCGCCTGGAGGAGAAGGGGCTTTCGACCACCATCAAGGCTGCCAAGCGCATGGTGGAGAAAGAGAAGAGCGAGGTCTGGGATATCCTTGAAGAGGTCATCCGCGAGCATCCAGTGATGCTCAACCGTGCGCCGACTCTGCACCGTCTGGGTATTCAGGCCTTTGAGCCTAAGCTGATCGAGGGCAAGGCGATCCAACTTCATCCGCTGGTTTGTACCGCCTTCAACGCCGACTTCGACGGCGACCAGATGGCTGTGCATGTGCCGTTGTCGGTTGAGGCGCAGATCGAGGCCCGGGTGTTGATGATGTCCACCAACAACATCCTTTCACCCGCCAACGGCAAACCGATCATCGTCCCGACCCAGGATATCATCCTTGGACTTTATTACATGACCTCGGAACGGTTGGGCGTTGCGGGTGAAGATATGATCTTCTCCTCGCCTGCCGAGGTGCGTCAGGCCTATGATTCCGGTGTAGCAGGGCTGCATGCGCGCATCTATTGTCGCATGAACGGTTTGCGCATACAGACCACCGTTGGACGTGTGCTGTTGACTGAAATCTTGCCGGATGTGGTCTCTTTCGAGCGGGTGAACCGCCTTCTCACCAAGAAGGAGGTGGCCAACCTCATCGATATGGTCTACCGCAACTGTGGGGCCAAGGAGACTGTGGTTTTCTCGGATCGCCTGATGGGCATGGGCTTTTCGTTTGCGGCACGAGCTGGGATTTCGTTCGGAAAGGATGACCTGGTGATTCCGCAGGCCAAGAAAAAGCTGGTCCGTGAGTCTCAGGTAA